>CAMOYA010000049.1 GCA_946629635.1 uncultured Clostridia bacterium | reverse complement strand
CGATCGGCCAGGGCGGCATCGGGTTTGACTACCGGCTGGCCATGGGCGAACCGGACTACTGGATCAAGCTGCTCAAGGATACCCGGGACGAGGACTGGAACATGAACGCCCTGTGGCACGAGATGACGACGCGCCGGCCGCAGGAGAAGGTGATCGGCTACTGCGAGAGCCATGACCAGGCGCTGGTCGGCGACAAGACGATCATCTTCCGCATGGCGGATGCCGAGATGTATACCGGCATGATGAAGGACTACCATACGCCGACCATGGACCGGGCCATCGAGCTGCACAAGATCATCCGGCTGTTTACGATGAGCCTGGGCGGAAACGGATACCTGAACTTCATGGGCAACGAGTTCGGCCATCCGGAATGGATCGATTTCCCGCGGGAAGGAAACGGCTGGAGCTACAAGTACTGCCGCCGCCAGTGGTCCCTGGTGGACAACCGGGAACTGAAATATGAATGGCTGAACGATTTCGACGAGGCCATGATTCAGATGGCGAGGGAAGCAAAGCTGCTCGACGATCCCTACGCCGTGAGCCTGTGGATCGATCCGGACCGGAAGATCATCACCTTCAGCCGGGGCGGACTGCTGTTCGTTTTCAACTTCCATACCTCCTACTCGGAGCGGGAATTCTTCCTGCATGCCCACACGACGGGCGAGGGCAGGTACCGGGTGATCCTGAGCACGGACGAGCCGCGCTTCGGCGGCCCCGGGAACATCGACCACAAATATGTCTATTCCACCGAGTACATCGAAGGGAAGGGACTGGGATTCAACGTCTACAGTCCCTGCCGGTCCGCGATGGTACTGAAGAGAATTGAGGGATAAAAGCATGCAGTTTACAGCTGAGAAGAATGCGCTGATCGCCCGCCACGGCGGGGAAACCCTGCGCATCGAAGGATGGGGAAAGGACAGCCTGCGCGTCCGCGCGGTGATGTATGACGCGTGGACCGGGAACGACTGGGCGCTGACGGAAGCACCGGAACAGACGGACTGCCGGATTCAGATCGGAACCGTGGCGTATCCTGCCGGGGACGGCGGCACGGAGGTGCAGCCCTGCGCGGAGATTGAAAACGGGCGGATCCGGGCGACGGTCAACTTTGCCGGCGTGATCAGCTTCTACCGGGACGGGCAGCTGATCCTGCGCGAATACTACCGCTTCTACGGCGGGACGATCTCCCGCAGCAGCCGGTGCCTGAAGATCGTCAACCGGGAATGGAAGGGCATCATCGGCGGAAGCGACTGGCAGCTGACGGTGAAATTCGATCCGAACGACGGGGAGAAGATCTACGGCATGGGGCAGTATCAGCAGCCGCATCTGAACCTGAAGGGCAACATGATCGAGCTGGCGCAGCGCAACAGCCAGATCTCCGTGCCGTTCATGGTGAGCAGCCTCGGGTACGGCTTCCTGTGGAACAACCCGGCCGTGGGCAGCGTATGCTTTGCCAACAACTATACGGAATGGATTGCCCGGAGCACGCGGCAGATGGATTACTGGATCACCGCGGCGGACGGGCCGAAGGAGATTCTGAAGAACTATACGGACGTGACGGGAAGGGCACCGATGTTCCCGGAGAGCCTGATGGGGCTGTGGCAGTGCAAGCTGCGCTACCGGACGCAGGACGAGGTGCTGGAGGTAGCCCGCCGCTATCAGCAGGAAGGCATCCATATCGATCAGATCGTGATCGACTTCTTCCACTGGACGGTGCAGGGCGACTGGAAGTTCGACAGGACCTACTGGCCGGATCCGAAGGCGATGGTGGACGAGCTGCACCGGATGGGCATCCGCGTGATCGTCTCCGTATGGCCGAGCGTGGACCGGAGAAGCGAAAACTTCGGCCCGATGATGGAACGCGGACTGCTGATCCGCACGGAGCGCGGCGCCGCGCAGACCTATGACTATCAGGGCGACTGCGTGGAGATCGACCCGTTCAACCCGGAAGCCAGGCGTTATATCTGGGAAAAGTGCCGGGAAAACTATGCGGATCTGGGCATTGACGGCTTCTGGCTGGACAATTCGGAGCCGGACTACGGCGTGTATGATTACGATCATTACCGGTATTCCGCCGGGCCGGCGCTCAGCTGCAGCAACATGTATCCGCAGATGTTCAGCCGGGCGTTCTTTGAGCCGATGCGGGAGAGGGGAAAGGAGACGCCGGTCAATCTGCTGCGCTGCGGATGGGCCGGAAGCCAGAAATACGGCAACGTCATCTGGTCGGGGGACATTCCGAGCACCTTTGAGTCCTTCCGGGAACAGGTGCAGGCGGGCCTGAACATGGGCCTGGCCGGCATTCCCTGGTGGACGACGGACATCGGCGGCTTCATGACGGATGATGTCAACGATCCGGACTTTCAGCAGCTGCTGATCCGCTGGTACCAGTTCGCCGTATATTCGGCGGTGCTGCGGATGCACGGAGACCGGGGACCGTACAATATTCCGCCGCTGGACGAGCGCGACTGGGGCGGCGGGTACCTGCATACCGGCCAGCCGAACGAGCTGTGGAGCTACGGCGAGGAGAACTACCGCATCATGCGGAAGTACTACGACGTGCGCATCGCCATGCACGACTATATCCGGGATCTGTACCGGGAGGCCAGCGAAACCGGCGCTCCGCTGATCCGGACGATGTTCTTCGAGTTCCCGGAGGATGAAAAATGCTGGGAGCTGCAGGATCAGTACATGTTCGGCGGGCGGTACCTGGTCGCTCCCGTGATGCATCTGAACGAGTTTGAGCGGGATGTATATCTGCCCCGGGGAAAATGGAAAAATGTCAGCACCGGCGAAACGGTGGACGGCGGACGGACGGTCCGGGTGAGCGCACCGATCGACGTGATCCCGGTGTTCGAGAAGGCATGACGGACCGGAAGGGGAGCAGAAGAAATGGCTAAGCTCTATTACCGATACGGCGCCATGGGCTCATCCAAGTCCGCGAACGCGATCATGGTGCAGTACAACTATCAGGAGCGCGGGCAGAAGGCCCTGATGGTGAAGCCGCGGATCGATACGCGGGACGGGGCGCGCATCGTGGCCAGCCGGAGCGGTCTTTCCACGGAATGCATCTATATGGAGGAACTGGACATGGAGAAGGTTCCGGAGTATGACTGCATCATCGTGGATGAAGCCCAGTTCCTGTCCCGGGAACAGGTGGAAATGCTCGCACGGATTGCGGACGATCTGAATGTGCCGGTCATCTGCTACGGGCTGCGGACGGATTTCCAGGGAAACCTGTTTGAAGGCAGCCAGTGGCTGCTGGCCCGGGCGGACAGCATTGAAGAAATCAAAACGGTCTGCTGGTGCGGGAAAAAGGCAACCTGCAATGCACGGCTGCAGAACGGACGGGTCATCAAGAGCGGGGAGCAGATCCTCCTGGGCGGCAACGAGAGCTACGTTGCCCTGTGCCGCAGGCACTGGCGGGAGGGGAATACCGGCAGGGACGGACAGACGCAGTCCTGAAGGGGCTGAAACCCTTGAAAAACTTCAAAAAAATGAAAAAAATGATTGTCATGCGCCGGAAAGTATGCTATACTTCCCGGCGTATGGTTTTCCATACGATTGAAGGCGGCCATGTGCTGCGAAAGAAGGGTTTGACGTTAAGAGTGGAAAAGGCCTGAAGGCCGGAAAATCATCGGGCGCGCATTGCTTTTCCCGGGTGATTTCCGCGGCTGAAGAAGGGTCTTTTTTCCGCTCTTTTTGATTGCCCTGAAACAGGAAGGTATCGGATGGCAAAAGCGGCGGTGGCATCGATTGAGCAGCGATGCGCTAAAATTGCGGAGCAGATGGGGTTCGAACTGGTCGACATCTGCATTGACCGGGAGAACACCGGAAAATATCTCCGGTTTTATATCGACCGGGAGGGCGGTATTTCGCTGGACGACTGCGAGGCGTATCACAAGGCTGTCAGGGATCTGGCGGATCATGTGGATTACGACTTTATGGAGGTCTCGTCTCCCGGGATCGACCGTCCGCTGAAGAAGGACCGTGATTTCGAAAGGAACATCGGCGCGGAAATCGAGATTCATCTCTACAAACCGATGGAGGGCAGCAGAACAGTCACCGGCATTCTGGCCGGGCTGGAGGACGGGGACATTCTGATCGACACGGCGGACGGGATCCGGCGCATCCCCCGGAAGGCCGCGGCCCTCGTCAAGCCGGTGGTGGATATGGAAGGCATTGAGGAAGTCGATCTTTCCGGAGACGGAACGGATCCGGAATGGACAAACGCAGAGGAACCTGAAACACAGAGCGGAGGAGAAGAAGAATGAAATCGGAAGTCATCGAAGCGATCAGAATGCTGGCCAGGGAAAAGGAGATCAGTGAAGCGTCGCTTTTCAATACGATTGAGGAAGCGCTGAAAGCGGCATACAAGAAAAATCTGCCCAAGGGCGAGATCGCGCCGAACAACCTGGATGTGACGGTCAACCGTGCGACCGGGGAGATTTCCGTTTATGCCCGCAAGCTGATTCTGGAGGACGATGAGATTGAGGATCCCGCGAACCAGATTCCGCTGAAGGAAGCACAGCTCATCAATCCCACCTATCAGATGGGCGATATCGCCGAGGTGGATGTGACGCCGAAGGGCTTCCTGCGCGTGGCCGCCCAGACGGCCAAGCAGGTGATCATTCAGCATATCCGCGAAGCGGAACGCGGCAAGATCTATGACGAGTATGTCGAGAAGGAAAGCGAGATCCTGACCGGCATCGTCGAGCGGATCGAGCCCAAGGCCGTCTATGTCGATCTGGGACGGACGGAGGGCGTGCTGGAAAAGGACGAGATGATCCCCGGGGAAACATTCCACGACGGGGACCATATCAAGGTCTACATCCTGGAGGTTCACCGGACGAACCAGAACGCGGGCTATACGCCGCAGGTATATGTCAGCCGGATCCATCCGAACCTGGTCAAGCGCCTGTTTGAGATGGAGGTTCCGGAGATCGCTGGCGGCATCGTGATGATCAAGGCGATCGCCCGGGAGGCCGGAAGCCGCACGAAGATTGCGGTGCACAGCGCGGATGTGATGATTGATCCGGTCGGCGCCTGCGTCGGCCAGCGGGGCGGCCGGGTGGACCGGGTGGTCTCCGAGCTGAAGGGCGAAAAGATCGATATCATCAAGTGGAGCAGCAATCCGGCCGAGTTTGTGGCCAATGCGCTGAATCCGGCCCATGTCCTGAGCGTGTATCAGGCGCGGGATGAGAAAGCCTTCCGCGTGATCGTGCCGGACAATCAGCTGAGCCTGGCCATCGGCAAGGAAGGGCAGAACGCGCGCCTGGCCGCGAAGCTGACCGGATGGAAGATCGACATCAAGAGCCAGAGCCAGGCGGCGGACATGAGCGACATGGTCGACGAGAACGGGCAGGCGACGGAGTATGTCCAGGTGGAAACGCCGACCTATGACAGCTTCACCATGGACTTTGACGCCAGCCTGAGCGGCGACGACGACACGATGTAAGCGGATACGGGGAAGCGGACATGAAACCGAAGAAGATCCCGATGAGAATGTGCGTCGGCTGCCGTGAAATGAAGGAGAAGCGGGAACTGATCAGGGTGGTTCGCGGCCCTGAGGGGGACGTTTCACTGGATCCGACCGGCAAGAAGAGCGGAAGGGGCGCATATGTGTGCCGCAATGCCGAGTGCCTGAAGCGCGCGATCCGGCAGCGCCAGCTGGAACGCCAGCTGGAGGTTGTGCTGACGGAGGAAGTGTCGGAATACCTGAAGCGGGAGCTCGAAACGCTGAGCGAAAAGGCGGAACCGGAAATTGGATGAGAAAAGGCTGAGAGGCATGATGGGGCTGTGCGTCCGGGCAGGGCAGGCAGTCTTCGGAGAGGACGGATGCCGCCGATCGGTTTCCAGCGGTCAGTGCGGCGTGCTGCTGATCGACGGAGCCATCAGCGGGAATTCCCGGAAGCGGTATGAGAGCCTCTGTGAAAGCTGCGGCGTGCGGATGGAGATTCTTCCGCCGGACCTGATCGGGGAAGCCACCGGTCGCCCGGGCGTGGCGATGGCCGTCAGGGAAGGAAGCTTTGCCCAGCAGATATTACGCTGTATGCAACAGGACAGCTGATATAAACGGAAAAGATTTTGATGCCGGAGAACGGCGGGGGGTACAAACGTCGAATGGCGAAGGTTAGCTTGAAAGATGCCACAAAGGGACTTGTGGACGAGGCTTCTGCGATTCTGCAGAAAGCGACGGCGATCCGGAAGGATGCTGATTCCCTGTATGAAGAGCTGAAGCGGCTCGACGGGGAATGGAACCGCCAGAGGGAGGAAGAGGAGCACCGCAGACGCCAGCAGGAGCAGCTGAAGGCGCAGTCCTCTCATACCAAGGCGTTCACCATGCTCGATGAAGACGAGAAGCAGATAATGGAAGCCGCCATGAAGCAGGAGGAAGCGCAGAAGAGCGAGGCCGCCCCTGAAGCCCGTCCGAAGGCAGAGGAAAATGTGACGCCGGCGGCGCCGGAGGAAAAGGCGAAGGCCGAAACCGAACCGAAGAGCGCCGAAAAGCCGGAAAAGCCGGCCGAAGCGGAGGCTCCGGCAAAGCAGGAGACGCCTGCCGCGAAGCAGGACACCGCGCCGAAGCAGGCGGCGGCTCCGAAGCAGCAGGGTGCGGCACCGAAGGCGGGGAAACCGGCGGCACCGGCGACCCGCGTCGAGAATGTCCGGCCGGCGGATCCGAAAAAGCCCGCCATCGGGCAGATCATCAGCCGCCCCGGCGAGATGCAGCGTCCTGTGCAGCGCCCGGGCGCCCAGGGCCCGTATGGCCGTCCGGCGGGCGGGCAGCAGGGTCCGTACGGCCGTCCGGCAGGCGGACAGCAGGGCCCGTATGGCCGCCCCGCGGGTGGGCAGCAGGGTCCGTATGGCCGTCCGGCAGGCGGGCAGCAGGGACAGTATGGCCGCCCCGCAGGCGGACAGCAGGGACCCTACGGCCGTCCGGCGGGCGCGCAGCAGGGACAGTATGGCCGTCCGGCAGGCGGACAGCAGGGACAGTACGGCCGTCCGGCAGGCGGGCAGCAGGGTGGAAACCGGTCCCAGGGCGGCTTTGGCGCCCAGGGACGCGGAGGTGCCGCGGCCCGGAACCGGGCACCGGAGCTGGCCGTTCCGATGGAAAAGGAACGGGTATCCAATTATGACCCGAACAAGAAGAACTATATCCGTCAGCACGATCCGGAGCATGTGACCCGCAACAAGAAGCAGCAGGCCAGCCGGAACAACAATTTCAACGGATATGATGATGAAGTGATCCGCGGCGGCAAGCGCGCCCGGTCCAAGAAACCCAGCGCGCAGCAGCTGATGGCGCCGATCAAGATTGAAACGGCATATATGGCCGGCGACACCATCACGGTCCGCGATCTGACGGAAAAGATCGGCAAGCCCGCCGGCGAGATCATCAAGAAGCTGTTCATGCTCGGCAATATGGCCACCATCAACAGCGAGATCGATTTCGATACGGCGCAGCTGGTGTGCTCCGACTTCGATATCACCCTGGAGCGCAAGCAGGAGCAGACCGCGGAAGCGGCCCTGGTGGCGGAAGACTTCGACGATGCCGAGGAAAACCTGGTTCCGCGTCCCCCGGTCGTTACGATCATGGGTCACGTCGACCATGGCAAGACCAGCCTGCTGGACTATATCCGCAAGAGCCGCGTGACGGCCGGCGAAGCCGGCGGCATCACGCAGCATATCGGTGCGTATACCGTGGATGTGGACGGGCGTCAGATTACGTTCCTGGACACCCCCGGCCACGAGGCGTTCACCGCGATGCGTGCCCGCGGCACCCAGGCGACGGATATCGCCGTGCTGGTCGTGGCGGCGGACGACTCCGTCATGCCGCAGACGGTTGAATCCATCAACCACGCCAAGGCGGCTGAAGTGCCGATCATCGTGGCGATCAACAAGATGGACAAGCCGAACGCCAACGCGGAGAAGGTCAAGCAGGACCTGACGCAGTACGGGCTCGTCTGCGAGGACTGGGGCGGAGAAACGATCTGCGTTCCGGTTTCCGCGCATACGGGTCAGGGCGTGGATGAGCTGCTGGAGATGATCCTGCTGCAGGCGGACGTGCTCCAGCTGCAGGCCAACCCGAACCGGCTGGGCCGCGGTGTCATCATCGAGGCGAAGCTGGACAAGGCGCGGGGCCCGCTGGCCACCGTGCTGCTGCAGAACGGTACGCTGCATGTGGGCGACAATGTGATCGCCGGCATGTCCTCCGGACGCGTCCGGGCGCTGATCAACGACCGGGGCGAGCGGGTGGATTCCGCCGGTCCCAGCATGCCGGTTGAAATCATGGGCTTTGACGATGTGCCCAGCGCCGGCGATGAAATGATCGCCGTGGGCGATGATCACCTGAGCCGTCAGGTGGCGGACGAGCGCCGCGAGAAGCTCAAGGCCAGCCGCGAGGCGACCATGGCCAAGATGAGCATGGAGAACCTGTTCTCCAGCATCGAGGCAGGCAAGATTACAACGCTGAACCTGATCATCAAGGCGGACGTGCAGGGCTCTGTGGAAGCGGTCAAGCAGGCGATGGAAAAGCTCTCCAGCGACGAGGTGCGCATCCAGGTGCTGCACAGTGCCGCCGGCGCCATCACGAAGGACGACGTCAACCTGGCCGCCGCGTTCAATGCGATCATCATCGGCTTCAATATCCGGCCGGATGCCTCCGCGCGCGAAGCGGCCGAGAAGGCCAAGGTGGACGTACGCCTGTACACGGTCATCTACAAGGCGATTGAGGATATGGAACTGGCCATGAAGGGCATGCTGGAGCCGGAGTACCGCGAGGTGCTGCTGGGCCATGCGGAGGTCCGGAACGTGTTCAAGATTACCGGATCGGGCATCATTGCCGGCTGCTATGTGCAGGACGGCAAGGTGCAGCGCAATGCCAACGTGCGCCTGCTGCGTGACAACGTGGTGGTGTTCCAGGGCAAGCTGAGCAGCCTGCGCCATCTGAAGGATGACGTGAAGGAAATGGCCGCCGGATACGAGTGCGGCATGAGCCTGGAAGGCCATAACGATATCAAGGAAGGCGATATCGTTGAGTGCTATATCATGGAGGAGATTCCGCGCTAAATGAGCTATCAGAGAATCGACCGGATTTCGGAAGAGATCCGGCGGGAAATCGACGCCATCATCCGGGAGGAGCTTCACGATCCCCGGATCGATGGAACCTTTTCCATCACCCGGGCGGAAGTCACCGGAGATCTGCGCTACGCCAAAATATACGTCAGCGTACTGGAGGACGAGAAACGGCCGGAACTGATGGAGGCGCTGAAGAGCGCCCGGGGTTATATCCGCCGTGCACTGGGAAAGAGGATGATTATCCGCTACACGCCGGAGCTGAGCTTTGTGAGCGACCGGAATATCGCTTACGGGGTGCATATCGCACAGGTGCTGGAATCGGTCAGGCCGGAGGGAAAAGCGGATGAACACGATGAGACGGAATCCTGAAGGAATTGCGGAAGCCATTCGGAAAGCGCACACCGTAGCGCTGGTCAGCCATGTGAATCCGGACGGGGACACGATTGGCGGCGTGCTGGCGATGCGCCTGATCCTGGAGAAGCTGCATAAGGAAGTCACCCTTTTCTGCGACGGGAAGGTTCCGGACAGCATCAGCATCCTGCCGGGTGCGGAGCTGTTTCGGGTGCCGGAAGGGACGGAAGGGCCGTTTGATCTGCTCCTGTCCATCGACGTGAGCGATGAGAACCGGATGGGAAGGTCGGCGGCGCTGAAGAAAAACAGCCGCACGACGGCCCAGATCGATCATCACGACACCAACCCGCTGTTCATGGACATCAACAGCGTCGACGGAACCGCGCCGGCGGTCTGCCTCCTGATCCGGGAGCAGATGAAGGTGCTGGGCGTTCCGCTGAACCGGGACATCGCAGCCTGCCTTTATACCGGGCTCAGCACGGATACCGGCAATTTTGCCTACGCTTCGACGACGAAGGAATGCTTCGAGGTCATGTCCGAACTGATGGATACCGGCTTCGATCTTTCAGAAATGAACCGAATCCTGTTCCGGGTGAAGCCCCGTGCCCAGATCCGTCTGCTGGGGCGTGCGCTGGACAGCCTTCAGTTCCGCGGAAACGGGAAAATCGCCGTGATGACGCTGACGCGGAAGGATTTCGAAGAATGCGGCGCGCTGAGCGAGCATGCGGACACGATCGTCAACTACGGACTGGATACGATCGGGACGGAGATGTGCATGCTGGCCCGGGAAGCGGCCGAGGGAACGGTCAAGTTCAGCCTGCGGGCCAAGGAACCCATGTGCGTCAATGATATCGCGCTGTTTTTCGGCGGCGGCGGACATCCGCAGGCATCCGGCATCACCATGGCAGGGCCGCTCGATGAAGCAGCGGCAAAGGTGCTGGCCGAGATGGAAAAAAAGATGGAAGCATAAGGAACGCGAATGAACGGTTTTTTCAATATTGCAAAGCCTGCTGGCATGTCCAGTGCCGCTGTGGTGGCGGTGATGCGCCGCCTGACAGGGGAAAAACACGTGGGACATGCGGGCACGCTGGATCCGGAAGCCGCGGGCGTATTACCTGTGATGACAGGGAAGGCCGCGCGGCTTTTCGACTATCTGGTGGACAAGGAAAAGGAATATGACGCGGTCTGCGCCTTCGGCACCGCGACGGATACGCAGGATGCGACCGGGCAGGTCATCGAAACCGGGGACAGGTATCCCACGCTGGACGCGGTGAAGCAGCATGCAGCCGGCATGATCGGGGAGCTTCGTCAGCGGCCGAGCATGTACAGTGCCATCAAGGTGGGCGGCAAGCCGCTGTATGCCCGGGCACGCCGGGGCGAAACGGTCGAGGTGCCGGAAAGAACGGTCCGGATCCATGATATTCAGGTGCTGGGTGAGGAGCCGGATCACGCCGTGCGGATGCACATCCGCTGCGGAAGGGGCACCTATATCCGAACCCTGTGCCATGACCTGGGGGAAAGATGCGGATGTCCGGCGCATATGCGGAGCCTGGTCCGCACCCGGAGCGGCTTTTTTACCCTGAAGGACGCCATCAGCCTGGATGAGGCGAGAACGCTTGCGCAGCAGGGAACGCTCCGCAGCCGGATGCTGCTGCCGGATGCGCCGCTGGAGCATATCCCCCGCGTGGCCGTTTCTGCGCGCTTTGGCAGGCAGGTGGAGGCGGGGGCAAAGCTTCCGCTGGACGGGCTGGAAAGCGGCTCGCCTGCGGAAGGTGAGATCGTCCGGATCTATCTGAACGGGGCATTCTGGGGCATGGCAGTGCGGCAGGGCGATCTGCTGGTATGGAAAGCACAGATCGCTCCGGAAAGAGACGAAGCGGCGGACTGAGGAGACGGATATCGAACATGAGGATCATCGGACGGGAATGTGATCACGGTCCCCGGGTGCTGGTGCTGGGCACCTTTGACGGGGTGCACCTGGGCCACCGGGAACTGATCGAAACAGGAAGGCGGTATGCCCGGGAGCACGGGGTTCAGCTGCGGGTATGCACGTTTGACCGGCATCCGCTGGAGGTGGTTGCGCCGCAGCGCGCGCCGGGCATATTGACAACCATTCCGGAAAAGGCCGCCCTGATGGCCCGGATCGGCGTGGATGAAATGCAGCTGCTTCCGTTCCGGCGGGAGATGGCGGATATGGAACCGGAAGCCTTTCTGGCGATGCTCCGGGCCGCGACGGATCTGCGGGCAGTTGCCGCGGGATGGAATTACACCTTCGGCCGCGGCGGCCGCGGGAATGCGGAGCTTCTGCAGGAGGACGGGAAGAAGCATGGATATGATGTGCTGATTCTGCCTCCGGTCCGGATGCATGACGGAACCGTGCTTTCATCCAGTGCGATCCGGGAAAGGCTGGAAAAGGGCGCGATGGAAGAAGCGGAACAGATGCTGGGGCATCCGTACGGGATCTGCGCCAGAAGCGCAGGAGGATCGGAAGACGGATGGATGGCTCTCCGGGTGAAAAGGGGCAAAATGCTTCCCCCGCCCGGAGCATATGACTGCCTGTGGAGCACCGGCAATCTTTCCGGCCGTTCCACGCTTCGGATCGGGCCCGGGTCCGGCGGGATCGGTGCGGAATTGCGGCTGAAGGCGGAACGGATCCGGGAAAAGGATCTGCCGATCCGGCTGACGCTTCCCGCACATGGCGTGAATGGTCAGAAATCGGTCATTCCTTTGCCTTGTCATACGCCATGATAAAATGATATAATCAATAGTCCGTACCTGAAACGGATTAAGGCTTTGAAGGAGGAGCGGCATGCCAGCGACTAAATTTGATAAAGAATCCATCAAAGAGACAATTATCGGAAAAGTTCAGCGGTACAACGGACTTCCGATCGAAGAGGCATCCAAGGCGCAGATTTACCGGGCGCTCGCCTCTACCGTGCGGGACCAGATCATGCAGAAGGTGGTCACGTCCCGGGAAACGCGGAAAAAGGCCAAGAGCAAGCGGCTTTATTATCTGAGCATTGAGTATCTGATGGGCCGCAGTATGTACTGCAATATGCTGAATCTGCTGTCCACGCGGGAGTATACGGAAGCGCTGCAGGAGCTCGGAATCGATATCCGCGATGTGCTGAAGGAAGAGCCTGAACCCGGCCTGGGTAACGGCGGCCTTGGCCGTCTGGCGGCCTGCTTTCTGGACAGCCTGAGCAGCCTTGATCTGCCGGCCATGGGCTGCACGATTCGCTATGAGTATGGCCTGTTCCGCCAGAAGATCGTTGACGGACAGCAGGTGGAACTGCCGGACAGCTGGCTGGACAACGGAAACATGTGGGAAACCGCCGTCATGGAAGACGCATGCGAGGTTCACTTCGGCGGCCACGTGGAAGAGACGGAGGTCAACGGATCCAAGCGGTACTTTACCCGGGATTACTATACCGTTGAGGCGGTTCCCTATGACATGCCCGTCGTCGGGTATGACGCCGTGACGGTGAACCCGCTGCGCATGTGGTCCGCCCGGAGCCCGAAAAAGCTGGACCTGGGCAGCTTCGGTGAAGGCCGCTACGTGCAGGCCTCCGAGGAAATCGAACTGGCGGAAGCCATCAGCAAGGTGCTGTATCCGGAAGACCGGCACTATGAAGGCAAGATGCTGCGGCTGAAACAGCATTATTTCTTCACCAGCGCTTCCCTTCAGTACATTCTGAAGAATTACAAGCAGGAATTCGGCAACGACATGTCCAAGCTTCCGGATAAGGTTGTCATTCATATCAACGATACGCATCCCGGCATGGCGGTTCCGGAGCTGATGCGCCTGCTGATCGATGAGGAAGGCCTGGGATGGGACGAGGCGTCCGCCATCGTACAGAAGACGATCGCCTATACCAATCATACCATCATGGCTGAAGCGCTGGAAAAGTGGCCGGTGAACATGGTGCAGCAGCTGCTGCCCCGCTGCTATCAGATCATCTGCGAGATGAACCGCCGCCTGTGCGAACGCCTGTGGAACTATTTCCCGGGAGACTGGGACCGGATTGCGCGGATGGCCATCGTCAGCTATGACAACGTGCACATGGCGAACATGTGCGTGGCGATGAGCTATTCCGTCAACGGCGTCAGCCGGCTGCACGGGGAGATCCTGAAGGCGGATACCTTCCATGATTTCAACCTGGTCATGCCGGAGAAGTTCTGCGCCATCACCAACGGGATTACGCACCGCCGCTGGCTCATGAACTGCAACCCCGAGCTGACCGGCCTGATCAGTCAGACCATCGGGACCGACTGGATCAAGGATCCGGAAAGGCTGAGCGAGCTGCGCCCCTATGCGGACGATGCCGCGTTCCGGGATGAGTTCGCCAAGATCAAGCGGCACAACAAGGAACGCCTGGCCCGGATGCTCAAGGAGCGTCAGAATGTGGACGTGGATCCGTCCTTCATGTTTGACGTTCAGGCCAAGCGCCTGCATGAGTACAAGCGGCAGCTGCTCAATGCGCTGCATATCCTGGTGCTGTACAACCGGATCGTGAATGACGAAAGCTTCACCATGGAGCCCCGGGTGTTCATCTTCGGCGCGAAAGCGAGCCCCGGATACTATCGGGCCAAGCAGATCATCCGCATGATTTGCGCGCTGAGCAAGCTGATTGAAAAGCATCCGAGAGCGCGGACCATGCTGCAGGTGGTATTCCTGGAGAACTACAACGTGAGCAGCGCGGAAGTGCTGATCCCCGCGGCGGAGGTTTCCGAGCAGCTGTCCACCGCCAGCAAGGAAGCCAGCGGCACGGGCAACATGAAGTTCATGATGAACGGCGCGGTGACCATCGGCACGATGGACGGCGCGAATGTGGAAATCAGCGAGCAGGTCGGGATGGAGAACATCTATATCTTCGGCATGCGCAGCGATACCGTCCGCGACATGTACCGCGAGCACACCTACAACTCCATGGATATTTACGAGAAGAACCAGGAAGTGCGTCAGGCGATGACCCAGATGATCGACGGCACCCTGATGCCCGAGAATCCCGCCGCGCTGCAGGATCTGTATCACAGCCTCCTGCTGGGCGACTGGGGCAGCATGGGAGACAACTATTTCGTGCTGAAGGACTTCGGATCCTACTCCATGGCTCAGAGACGCCTGAACGCCGATTACGCGAACCAGGCCAAGTGGCAGAAGATGGCGGTCATCAACACCGCCATGTCCGGCGTATTCTCTTCGGACAGAACCATCCGGGAATACAACGACCGGATCTGGCACCTGACGCCCCTGTCTCAGGGAAAGAAATAATAAAGGCATTGAAAAACAGCCTGCTGCGTGATGCGGCAGGCTGTTTTTATGCCTTTACTACTGCCGGGCATCTTCCTGCTGCTGGGGTACATGATATAGGCTTTGGGCACAAGAAAACGGCCGGTGTTTTGTCGGCCGTCTGCGCAGAAATGGAAAAGCCCAACGGATGTAAGCCGCTGGGCTGGG
>CAMOYA010000048.1 GCA_946629635.1 uncultured Clostridia bacterium | reverse complement strand
GTTTGTGGAGCATAGGGGAGTCGAACCCCTGACCTCGACAATGCGAATGTCGCGCGCTACCAACTGTGCTAATGCCCCATGTATGGATCCCGGGCCTCCCCGGGGAAGCTTCCTCGACTTTACGGTCCTGAGGTTTGGGACCTGGCCTGAAAAAGGCCCCGCGGATAACCGCGAGGCATAGTATAGCACAACGAAAAGTGAAAAGCAAGCTTAATTTTCCATTTCCAGACTCTTTTCCAGCAGGGAAATGATCGGCAGGTGCTGCGGGCAGACTTTTTCGCACTGTCCGCATTTCAGGCACTGGCTCGCCTTCCCTTTTCCGACCGTCACGATCGTATACTCCCGGACGGTCCGGAAATGCGGGCTCCCCTTCCGGCGGTTGGCCACGGTGAAAATATCCGGAATCGGGATATTCATCGGGCAGCCCTTGGTGCAGTAGCGGCAGGAGGTGCAGGGGATCGACTGGTCCGCGTTCAGCGCCTGCTGCACCCGGTGAATCACCTGCTGTTCCTGATCGCTGAGGGGTTTGAAATCCTTCATGTAGCTGAGGTTGTCATCCATCTGTTCCAGGCTGGACATGCCGCTGAGGACCGTCAGGATCCCGTCCAGGCCCGCCACGAAGCGGATGGCCCAGCTGGCATAGGACATATCCGGATTCGCTTCATCCAGGATCTTTTTGACCTCCGGGATCGGATCCGCCAGGATGCCGCCCTTGACCGGCTCCATGATCACCACCGGCTTGTTGTGCGCCCGGCAGATTTCCCAGTTCCTTCTGGCCGCCACACCGGGATTTTCCCAGTCCGCATAGTTCATCTGGAGCTGAACGAATTCCGCATCCGGGTGCTCGGTCAGCAGCTGCTCCAGCAGCTCCGGATCCGCATGGAAGGAGAAGCCCCAGTGCCGGATCAGGCCCTTTTTCTTCTGCTCCGCCACGAAATCCCAGAGATGATACTCGTCATACTTCTGATAGGTGGTTCTCTGGAGCGCGTGGAGAAGGTAAAAATCGAAATAACCGGCACCGGTGCGCTCCAGGCTGGTGTAGAACTGCTGCTTCGCGCTTTCCTCGTCATGGCACTGCATGGAAGCGTTCAGCTTTGTGGCCACCGTATAGCTGTCCCGGGGAAAGCGGTCCGCCACGGCGGCTTTGAACGCCGCTTCGCTCTCGCCGTTGTCATACACATAGGCCGTATCAAAATAGGTTCCGCCGGCTTCCATGAAATGGTCCGCCATGGTGCATACCTGCGGAATATCGATCTTCCCGTCCGCCAGCTTGGGCAGCCGCATCAGGCCAAAGCCGAGCCTGAACGATCCTTTTCCGAGATTTTCCATTTTCCTCTTACCTCCCCGCATTTTGTCCCATCATATGCGCAGTCATTCCTGTCCGGTCATCATTATACAGGATCGACCGGCCGGTTTCAATCCGCATCATGCGCGCAGAAGCTTTTCATCCGGCGGAGCGCCCCCTGAACATTTCCGGCAAAAAACAGGGGAAGAACAGAAATCCCGTCTCAGGGCAGTTGACACCGGGCACAAGGCGCGTTATCATTTCTGCAGTGTTTCAGACACGATATTCAAGCAGGGAGACTAATGACGATGACGGAGTACCGCGTTTCTTTCGCCTTTAGAAGCTTAGCGATGGACTGATGAACGCTTTCGAGCGATTATGATCCACCGCCTTTTGAACGTGAAAAAAGGCGGTGATTTTTTTCGCCGAATTGCTTCATCCGCGTTTCCCCGGAACCGTACAAAAAAGGAGGTTTGCCCATGAAGAGATACTACCAGCCGGAGATCGAAACGGCACCCCGGGAAAAAATACTGGAGATTCAGAACGAGAAAATCGTCCGCCAGGTCCGCCACGTATGGGACAATGTTCCCTATTACCGGCACCTGATGGAAGAAAAGGGCGTGACCCCCGATGATATCAAAAGCGTTGACGATATCAGGAAGCTGCCCTTCCTCAGCAAGGCGGACCTGCGGGACGCGTATCCCTATGGACTGCTGGGCACGGATCTGAAGAACTGCGTCCGGATTCAGTCCACCTCCGGCACCACGGGACGCCGGGTTGTCGCCTTCTATACCCAGAAGGACATCGACCTGTGGGAGGACTGCACCGCCCGCGCCATCGTCGCGGCGGGCGGAACGGAGGAGGATGTCGTGCAGGTCTGCTACGGTTACGGCCTTTTCACCGGCGGCCCCGGGCTGCACGGCGGTTCCCACAAGGTCGGCTGCCTGACGCTGCCCATGTCCTCCGGGAACACCGAACGGCAGATTCAGTTCATGATGGACCTGGGGACGACGATCCTGTGCTGCACCCCCTCCTATGCGGCCTACATCGGCGAATCCCTGGCGGAACAGGGATACAAGCCGGAGGACAACAAGCTGAAGGCCGGCATCTTCGGCGCGGAGCCCTGGACGGAGGAGATGCGCCGGCAGATTGAAAAGAGCCTGGGCATCAAGGCATACGATATCTACGGCCTGACGGAAACCAGCGGTCCCGGGGTCTCCTTCGAGTGCGAGGAGCAGAATGGCATGCACATCAACGAGGACCACTTCTACGCCGAGATCATCGATCCCGAAACCGGCGAAGTGCTGCCGGACGGCGAGAAGGGCGAGCTGGTCTTCACGTCCCTGGACAAGGAGGCGTTCCCGCTGCTGCGCTACCGGACGCGGGATATCTGCGTGCTGAACAGAACGCCCTGCTCCTGCGGACGGACGCACGTGCGCATGAGCAAGCCCATGGGCCGCAGCGACGACATGCTGATCATCCGCGGCGTCAACGTGTTCCCGAGCCAGATTGAAACCGTCCTGCTGAAGGAAGGATATACCCCGAACTACCAGATCGTGCTCGACCGCGAGCGGAACACCGATACCTTCGACGTGTATGTGGAAGTCGGTCCGGATCAGTTCTCCGACCTGATGGGCCAGAACCAGCGGATGGAGAAGGGGCTGGAAACCGCACTGCGCACCATGCTCGGAATCGGCCCGAAGGTTCACCTGGTCGCGCCGAAAACCATTACCCGCAGCGAAGGCAAAGCCGTCCGCGTGATCGACAGACGGAAGCTGCATGACTGAACGATGAATGGAGGTTGAACAGAAATGGCCATTACGCAGATTTCCCTTTTTCTGATGAACCAGCCCGGACAGCTGGTTGACGCCGTCGAAGCCATCTCCGCCAACGGCGCGAACATCCGGGCCATGAGCATCGCGGAGGCGAACGACTTCGGCATTCTCCGCGCGATCGTCACGGACACGGACCACATCATCCGCCAGCTGAAGGATCAGTTTCTGATCACCAAAACCGAGGTCGTCGCGGCCCGGATGGGCGATCAGTCCGGCTCCCTGCTGCCCATCCTGAAGACCCTGAACGAGGCCAACATCAACATCGAATACATGTATGCCTTCACGGGGACGGGACCGGACGAGGCATACGTGGTGCTGCGCGTGAACGACATCATCACCGCCGAGGCCGTTCTGAACGCAAGCGGCATTCAGACGCTGACGGACACAAGCCTGAAAATCTGATCTGTACTTTTCTTGTATAATTCGATTCAAAACGGATGAAATGCCTTATATGGTAAGCTTTCCACCATTACAGGCCATTGTCCGAACAGGAAAATTATGCTAAAATACGCGTGCGTTGCACAGAATGCGCGATGATAAAGCTGATTGATTTACAGCGGAAAGGGAGATGAAAGTATGAAGAAAGTCATTTGCAAAGTCGAGTACGATACCGAAGCTTCCGAGCTGATTCAGAAGAAGACCTTCGGTGAATTCGGCGACCCCAAGGGATACGAAGAGATCCTGTTCAAGACCCCCGACGGAAAGTTCTTCCTGTATGGCAAGGGCGGTGCTGAATCCGAATATCCGGAAGAAAACATCAAGCGCCTGGCTGCCAACAAGGTCAAGGCCTGGCAGGAAGCCTGATTCTGATCTGAGAAGGCAAAACCCGTTCCGATTCGGAGCGGGCTTTTTTTTGCCGGAAACAAACAGCGGCGGCACGGGAGGTATCCTCCCCGTGCCGCCGCTGGATGATATCGCTTCAGTCGCCGGATCAGACGATGCCCTGGGCATTCATCGCGTCCACAACCTTCTCGAAGCCGGCGATGTTCGCACCGACGACATAATTGCCCTCGAAACCGTACTTCTTCGCCGCATTGTCAATATTATGGAAGATGTTGGCCATGATGCCCTGGAGCTTCTGGTCCACTTCCTCGAAGGTCCAGCTCAGGCGTTCACTGTTCTGGGACATTTCCAGCGCGGAGGTTGCCACGCCGCCGGCGTTGGCCGCCTTGCCGGGGAGGAAGATGACGCCCTTCTCCTGCAGGTAATCGGTCGCCTCCTGGGTTGTCGGCATGTTCGCGCCTTCGGCCACGACCTTGACGCCGTTGGCGACCAGCGCCTTCGCATCGTCCAGGTTCAGCTCATTCTGGGTTGCGCAGGGCAGGGCGATGTCCGCCTTGACGGTCCAGACGCCGCGGCCTTCATGATACTCGGCATTGGGCCGATAGTTCTTATACTCCGTCAGGCGGGCGCGCTTGACTTCCTTGATTTCCTTCAGGGCTGCCAGATCGATGCCTTCCGGATCATAAACCCAGCCGGTCGAATCGGAGCAGGTCACGGGCTTTGCGCCCAGCTGATACGCCTTTTCGATCGCATAGGTCGCCACATTGCCTGCGCCGGAAACGATCACGGTCTTGCCCTGGAGGGTATCGCCCTTGCAGTTCATCATCTCATTGACGATATACAGCAGGCCGTAGCCGGTCGCTTCCTTCCGGGCGAGGGAGCCGCCGTAGGACAGGCCCTTGCCGGTCAGCACGCCTTCATATACGCCGCGGATCCGCTTGTACTGGCCATACATATAGCCGATTTCCCGCGCGCCGGTACCGATGTCGCCGGCGGGCACATCCGTGTCCGCTCCAATATACTTATACAGCTCGGTAATGAAGCTCTGGCAGAAGGCCATCACTTCACGGTCACTCTTGCCCTTGGGGTCAAAGTCGGAGCCGCCCTTGCCGCCGCCGATCGGCAGCCCGGTCAGGGAGTTTTTAAACACCTGCTCAAAGCCCAGGAACTTGATGATGCCCAGATTGACGGACGGATGCAGACGGATGCCGCCCTTGTACGGTCCGATCGCGCTGTTGTACTGAACGCGGTAACCGGTGTTCACCTGAACCTGGCCCTTGTCATCCACCCACGGCACGCGGAACTTGATCTGCCGCTCCGGATTGACAATCCGCTCCAGCAGGGCATCCCGCCGATACTTCTCCTCGTTCGCTTCCACCACGGGACGGAGGGAATTCAGCACCTCTTTTACCGCCTGATGGAATTCCGGCTCGCAGGGATTCTCTTTTACTACCCGATCAATGACCTCGTCAACGTAAGACATGACTGAATACCTCCTTGTATTCTTCCTGAATGAACAAAACGTCTTTAACACAACTACGTTTGTTAAAGACGCCTTTGCCTTTACGCGCGATATTCTAACCCTGCGGGCTTTGCCGTGTCAATGTTCCGGCTGCACTATTCATGTTTTTTGTGGACTACGGCGCGGGGGTTCCCCAGGCTCCGTCCATGTATTCCGTCCGGACCCGCATCCAGTTTTCCAGATACCGCACCGCATTTTCAAAGCTTTTGCCGGCGACCGGCGCGGATTTCGCGCCGACTCCCCACCGGGCGAAATTCATCGCGGCGGAATCGGCAATCGCCTCCGCATATTCGTCCAGCGGCCGGATCACCCGTCCCCGCTCCCCTTCCCGCTCCCCGAGCAGGACCGCAACGGCCGGGCGGAAAACATCCTTCCAGAGGCTTGCTGCCTCCGAACGGAAATCGTCATGCGCCGACAGCAGGCCATAGAGATTGCCCGTCTTCCGGGGATTCTCCGCCAGATATTCCCCCTTCGGATCAAAGCCGCGATCCGTCATGTTGCCGAAGGACAGGTCATAATCCCAGGCGGGGCCTGCATAAATCTTCGGATTCACGGAATCCCGGTCCTTGTACATGTACTGGCTGCCGCCGATGAAATCGTAATTCTTGCACCAGTCCTCGATCAGAAACTTCAGGGCGAAGGAGGGCAGATCGAGATATTCCCGGTAAGTCCGCCCGGTCTGCGGGCTGATTCCGTCCGCCGCGATCACCGACTGATGCACATCGTTCATCAGAAGGCCCAGATATTCCGTCTGCTCCAGGCTCGGATACGTCGGCTCGACGATCCGGAAGCTCAGGCCCGCACCGGTCCGGAACCCGGCGATCAGATAGTCCCGCAGTCGGGTAAACTTTTCGATCGCGAAGAGATATCCTCCGGTGATGTCCGGCGGATTGACCGGCGTATCATACCCGCGGTACAGCGGCAGCTCCTCCGTCGCTTTCCGCAGCAGCTTCCGGCTTTCCGGCGGGGTATCGTTCAGCTCCTCCGTCTCATCCTCGAGATCCGAAATCGCGATCCGCTCCGGCTTGATCTGCACCTTCTCCGCCAGGAGATACAGGCCGTTGTACACGCCGTTGATCCATACATCGGTCTGCACGCAGGACACCGCGCAGGGCAGACCCGTTTCCCGGGCCAGATCGAGCACGATCTGGTTCCGGAGCAGGCTCACGTCATTCCAGTTGGCCAGGAGCACCCAGGTTTTGGCGCGGTTCATGCCGGCCAGGGAAGCCTTCTTTTCAAGCTTGAGCTGATACGGCTTCTTGGCATAGGCAAAGGTGTTGTTGCCGCGGCCCTTCATCTGGGTCAGCGCGCCCGCATAGGAAACCGTTCCGTCCGCCTCCGCAAAGACCGCGCGGCCCTCCGTGATCCGGTTCTCCTTGCTGTGATTCACCCGCGTCAGCTGCTGCGGATCCACCGACAGGAACAGCGCAGGGACGGCGGAGCCGTGATAAACGGTCAGCCGGCCCAGATTGCGCCCGGCGGCACTGTAAACTGGAACCGCCTGCCCGATGTATGCCGTCAGGTCCGCCGCTTCCCCCGCACGGATCACCTTCCGGTCGCTGCCCAGGGAGAATTCTTCGGCGCCTTCGATTTCCAGCGTCACCGCCGAGGGGTCCCAGAACCCCGGAAGGCTGAGCACCATCCCCATGGACCCGGACCGGCTGACGACCGTTTCCGTACACCGGTCCGGCGATCCCGCCCGCAGGACCGGCGCATTCTCCGCCGCCGCAGCCCCGGCCAGAAAGGCAAAAAGGATGACCGCTGCGGCCATCCTTCCGAACGCTTTCCAGAATGAATTCAACACCCGTATCACTCCCGTGCCTGCTGAATTGCCCGAATGAACTCCCGGCTCCGCTCCTCCTTCGGGTTTTCAAAGAACTCCCGGGAAGGCCCGGATTCGATCACTTTGCTGCCCGCCATGAACATCACCTTATTGGATACATTCCGCGCAAAATCCATCTCATGCGTGACCACGAGCATGGTCATGCCGTCCATGGCCAGCTGCTTCATGACCGCCAGCACCTCACCGATGAGCTCCGGGTCCAGCGCGCTGGTCGGCTCATCAAAATAGATGATTTCCGGACGGGTCGCCAGCGCCCGGGCAATGGCCACGCGCTGCTGCTGACCGCCGGACAGCTGGGAGGGATAGCTCCTGAGCTTGTCCGCCATGCCCACGTGCTCCAGCGACTCAATGGCGATCCGGTCCGCCTCCGACTTTTTCATGCCCGCCCCGGCGGTCAGGCCCAGGGTGACATTCTGCAGCACCGTCTTGTTCAGAAACAGATTGTAATTCTGGAACACGAACGCCGTTTTTTTCCGGATCCGGGCGATGTCCGACTTCGAAGCCCTGTTCAGATCAAAGGATTCTCCGTCAAAGACGATGGTTCCTTCATCCGCGCGTTCCAGAAAGTTCAGGCAGCGGAGAAAGGTCGTCTTGCCCGATCCGCTCGGGCCGAGGATCGCCACCACGTCCTTCCTCTCCACATCCAGGTCAATCCCTTCCAGGACCGCCAGCCCGTCGAAGCTTTTTCTTACATTCCGGATTTCCAGCATCATGCGCGTTTCCCTCCTCCGTATGTCGCCAGCCGTCTCTCGCCCACATGCTGCAGCCAGGTCAGGATCGTGCAGAAGATCAGGTAGATCAGGGCCACTTCGCTGTACAGCGCGAGGGATTCATACACCCGGCCGTTGATCACCTGCGCCTGGCGGAACATTTCCATCACGGTGATCGTGGCGGCCATGCTGGTTCCCTTCAGCATGGAGATCAGGGAATTGGAAAGCGCCGGGAAGGCCGTGCGCAGCGCCTGGGGCAGGACCACATGCCACATGATCTTCGGATAGGTGAGGCCGACGCAGTATCCCGCTTCCAGCTGGCCGGGATTCACGCTTTCGAGCGTGCCCCGGATCGTCTCCGCCATATAGGCGCCCTCATTGAACCCGAAAACCAGCACCGCCGCGGGGAAGGCGCTGAGGACGATGCCGACGCTGGGCAGCCCGTAGAAAACGATATACAGCTGAACCAGCAGCGGCGTTCCCCGGACAATCCAGATATAAAAACGGCAGATCTGCCGAAGAATTCTGACATGGGCATACTGAATCAGCGCCACGGCAATCGCGATCACCAGCGCCAGGACAAAAGAAAGCACCGTCAGCGGAACCGTCACCTCCACGCCGTAGCGCAGAAGCTTCGGGAAAGCATCCACCATTATACCCCAGACCCGTTCATCCATGTTTCTGTATCTCCTGAGGGAATGGAACGTTTATCCGCCATTCCGAAAACATACTGACAGCGCGCATGCCACAGAGGTGTTTCCCCTGTGGCATGCGCGCCGATCCATGGGCAACAATCCGATCATTATTCCGTCGTCGTCATATCCACGCCGAAGAACTTCAGGCTGATCTCCGCCAGGCGTCCGTCCTGCCGGGCAGCCTCCAGGATCTCATTGATCGCCGCGACCAGCGTCTCCGTGCCTTCCTTGGCAACCGGGAATGCGATCGGATCGCCGGGCAGGATCTGGACGACCTTGATTCTGGCATCCGGATGCTCCCGCAGATAGTCCGCGATGGAGACCTGCGCATTGATGGTCGCATCCACGCGGCCCTGCTCCAGCAGCGCAACCGTCTCGCCCAGCGTATCCACCGGTGTGAGGACCGCGCCGAAGCTTTCCGCCAGCTCCGCATAGGTGCTGGAGGCGCTGTTGGCGGTGGTATGGCCCTTCAGATCGTCGACGCTGCGGATCGAATCGTTGTTCGCCGCGACGACCAGGACCTTGTTGGTATAGACATAGGGCTCCGTAAAGTTGTAGCTTTCCGCCCGCTTCTCCGTGTAGCCGACACCGTTGCAGACGATATCAAACCGTCCGGCATCCACACCGGCCAGGAGCGAATCCCACGGAGCCTCCTGGAAAACCGGCGTCACGCCCAGGCCTTCGGCAATCAGCTTTCCGATTTCCACATCCAGCCCGGTCAGCTCATCATTTTCATCGTGATAGGTCCAGGGGCTCCAGTTGCCCTCCGTTGCGATGACAAGCTCTCCCTTTTCCCGGATTCTTGCCAGTGCATCCTTCTCCCCTTCCGCCATCGCCATCGCAGCGGTCAGCACCAGAGAAAGCGCCATCAGTACAGCCAGCAGCTTCTTCATCTTTTTTTCCTCCTTTTTGATTCTCATTCCATTGAATCCAGCAGTCTGTGCAGCAGTGTATACAACGCGAAGGCATCCTCTTTCGGCATGCAGATGCATTTGCCCATCTTTTCCGGGATATCCTTCGCCTGCTCCCGCAGGGCCCATCCCTGCTCCGTCAGCGCAACATACACAACCCGTTCATCCTCTTTGCAGCGCCGCCGGGTAATCCATCCGCTCTCCTCCATCTTCTTGAGCAGCGGCGTTACCGTTCCGCAGTCCAGATACAGGCGGCGGCACAGATCCCCGACCGTTGTTTTTCCGCTCTCCCAGAGGGCCAGCAGCACGATATACTGCGTATAGGTCAGCCCCAGCGGTCTGAGCAGCGGCGTATAGGCATTGACGACTTTCCGGGCTGACGCGTACAGCGGAAAGCAGAGCTGGTTATCCAGCCTCAGCTGGGGAAGATTCTCCCCCGCCGCCTCCCGAGCCTGTTCGCTCATTGATTCTTCCTCCTTGACGCTTTCCAGGATTACAGATTGGACTCGATCCAGGCCTTGATCTGATCCCCGGGCCGGAAGCCCACGGAACGGTCCGCCGCGGCGCCGTTCTTCATCAGGACGAGGCAGGGGATCGACTGGACCTGGAATTCAGCCGCCAGCTCCGGCACCTCATCCACATCCACATTGTAGAACTCCACCTTGCCGGCCATTTCATCCGACAGGCTCTCCAGCACCGGCGCCATCATCCGGCAGGGGCCGCACCAGGTCGCGGAAAAATCGATCACCGCCGCCGCGCTCTTCCGGGCCTCATTGTTGAACTCTTCGCCATTGATCTTCCTTACCATTTTCGTTTCCTCCTTCAGATCGTTTTCTTTTCAGTTTCTCACTTTTTCTGATCCAGCCACGCCACAGCGCTCAGCGCCGCCACATTGCCTTCGCCGGCCGCCTTGACATACTGATAAGGCGTTCCGGCGATATCTCCGCAGGCAAAGACGCCCGGGATGCTGGCTTCCATCTTCCGGTTGACGGAGACATGCGCGCCCTCCGTCTTCAGCCCGGGAACCAGCTGCCCCGGCGCCACCGCCTCACGCAGCACGAAGATCCCGTCCACCGGATGCTTTCCGCTTTCCGTTTCCACGATGCCCCGGCCGCCGTCCCGGGATACGCCGGTCACCTTTTCCCGAAGCACCGTCACCCGGTCCGGCAGATCCGTCTCTCCCGGATACATCGGGAAGTAAAGCACCTTCGCGCAGACCTCGCTCAGGAAGGATGCTTCCGCTTCCTCCCGCGGGCTGTAGCCGACCACGGCCACTTCCTTGCCCCGATACAGCGGCGCATCGCAGGTGGCACAGTAGCTGACCCCGCGGCCGAGCATTTCTTCCTCCCCGGGCAGCGGCTTTCCCTGAACCACGCCGCCGGCCAGGATCACGGAGCGCGCCTCGAGCATGTCCTCCCCGGCCTGCAGGGCGAAATAATCCCCCATCGCATAAACCACGGCCACCCGCTTCTCCGTCACCTCAATCCCCATCTGATCCAGATGCTTCTGAAACGCATGCACCAGGTCCTCCCCCCGCACGGCAGGGAAGCCCGGATAATTCTGAATCTCATGGGCCTTGGCCATCTTTTCGCTCAGCTGGCGGCTGCCCAGCAGCAGCACCTTTTTATTCCGGATCGTCGCAGTGATCGCGGCGGAAACACCCGCCGGGCCGGTTCCGATAATCGCGATATCCGCTCTCTCCATGTATCGTCCTCCCCGCAAAAATTTCTTTTTGCAAATCATATTTTATCCAACATTTTTGAAGTGTCAATACCTTTTTTCAAATATTGATTCAAAGAAAAATCCATTCCTTGTTTTTCCGGTCATCCTTGGGTATAATGCTTTCATCAACTTTTCCGGAGGTTATCTGCCGATGCATTCAGCCAAACCGATGCTGCTTTTTGACCTGGACGGTACGCTTTGGGATTCCGCGGCCAATGTCGCCGTCGCCTGGAACATCGTCTTTCAGCGGGAGGATCCCACCCTGCCCGCGCTGACCGCGGAGGATGTCCACTCCGTGATGGGGCTCACGATGCGCGAAATCCAGG
The DNA here is from genome assembly GCA_946629635.1 of uncultured Clostridia bacterium. GTDB lineage: Bacteria > Bacillota > Clostridia > Christensenellales > Aristaeellaceae > Aristaeella. The sequence goes on along the minus strand of CAMOYA010000048.1, from coordinate 3,255 downwards.
ATGCCATTCATCCCGGGTTCACGGGGGAAAGAAAAACGGCAGTTTTTGACGAATGCTGCCGCTATGAGGTTGAATACCTCCGGGAGCACGGCGGAGAGCCCTATCCGGGCCTGCGCAGCACGATGGAGCTGCTCAGATCGGAAGGGTATCAGCTGGGGATCGTCAGCAACTGCCAGATGGGATATATCGACGCCTTCCTGCAGTCCACACAGTCGGGCGATCTCTTCTGCGACTGGGAGGAATGGGAGCGCACCGGCCTGGTCAAGGGGGAGAACATCCGCCTGGTCATGCAGCGGAATCACGCGGAGCGCGCCATCTACATCGGCGATACCCGGAAGGATCAGGAGGCGGCCATCCTGGCCGGCATTCCCTTTATCCATGCCGCTTACGGTTTCGGCACGGCGGAAAACCCCGATGCCGTCATTCACTCCCTGGCCGGGCTGCCCGCGGTGCTCAGCGGGCTGAATGCCTGAGCGGCTGCTGAGACTTCTTCCCTACACACACGAAAGAATATTCAGATTCCGTACATTGCCATCGCCTATTCCGTCATTGACGGAGTAGGCGTGTTTTTCAAGATCCCCGCAGGTGGCTTCCGTCAGGTGCTGATCCTGCAGCGTTTCAATCACCCGGGACGCGATTCCCTCCATCTGGAAATACTTGTCCTCCGCCATGTCCGGCCCGTTGCCGGTCGAGATCAGCCATTCCAGCGTCACAGCCAGCTCCTCCCCTTCCGGCAGCTCCCGCAGGGCGCGGAATGCCCATTTGTAATAAGGCATATATCTTCCGCTGAGCAGGAAGGCTGTCGCCATTGCGTGACGGACGAATTCTGAGGCCGCCATCTGGGCCGCGCCGGTCTCGCCATGGTAAAGGCAGCGCCGGTAGTTGTACTGGCCGCTCTGCGCCATCATCAGCAGATGGCCTGCCAGCCTTTTGCGCCGTACATCCTCCGGCATGTTCCGCAGGATCCGCCGGGGATCCTCCATCAGCCCCGCGTCATCCCGGAACATTTCCCCGTTGACCGCCTCGGCCAGCGCGTAATCCGGCACCGAAAGCCAGTCCTCCACCGTCATTTTTTCCGGGATGCAGCCGATTTTATTCAGAAAGAAATCGTCGATCCTGAAGACGCCGTGACGGTTCCCGCCCACCGGCGCCAGTTTGGCCCGGCTGAAGCCTTCAAACTCCCGGGGCAGCTTCGCGTAGGCCCGCTCCAGCTGAAATTCCGTTTTCCGGTCCACGATCTCCTCCCCGGGGATAAACAGACAGAAGCCCGGCTCAAAATCATGATCCTGCGAAATATCATCATCGTATCCGTAGCATTCGGAACCGCTGCCCGTCAGTCCGGCGGCAATGATTTCCTCATATTCCGGGAACTGCTCCCGGATCATCGGCATCCCGAACGATTCATAGTACCTTCGGGAAAGCTCAAGCCCTTTCATTGATTTCCTCCGCTCTCCTTTTCAGCTCCGCTTCCTCCGCGAAGTAACCGTAATGGCCGAAGACCGGCGCGCACTTTTCGCAGACGAAGGCATAATATCCGTCCCGCGGCAGATGCTCCCGGTCGAGCAGTTCCGCCGCGCTGTCCAGATACGCGTCCGTGAACTCCGCGGCCTGTTCCGCGCCGAGCTCCGCCTCGAGCGCATCCGCCATATTCAGATACGTAATCGCCATCTCCAGCTCGCCGTTTTTCTGCTTCTCCATCACGCCCAGCGCCCGGCGGAACATATCCTCGCTTTCCCGGTATCTTCCGCAGGAAGCCATCGCCAGCGCCATATTGTTGTACAGGCCGCCGAGACGCCCGTCCTCCGCCTTCAGGTTCCGCTCATAGTTTTCCCTGGCCGCTTCGAAATACGCCAGTCCGCGGTCCGGATCCCCGAAGGCTTCCATGACCGTTCCCGCGTTGACCCAGGTGGTTCCAGCAGTCACCGTATCCTCCATGCCCAGCTTCCGGATCAGCCCGTCCGCCTGCCGGGCGTGCGCCAGCGCCTGCTCCCGGCCGCCCTGCTTGCGCCAGAAGCCCATCAGCTCGTTATGCAGCATCAGCGCGCCGCGATCGTCCCGGTTCATCTCCGCTTCCGAAAGCCAGTAGTCCAGATGCTTTCCCACGGCCGGCCAGTCATTCCTGTTTTCATATTCCCGCAGCTTCGCCATAATCCGGTCGATCGGCACCGGACGCGGCGGCTCATCCTGACCGGGCTTCCCGCTGAGCGGGCAGCGCGGATCCAGATAATCTTCCTTTTCCAGATTCATACGAGGGTCCTTTCTTCCTGATTATTCTTCCGCAGGAAAGCTTTTTCCGTTTCCGTTCCTCCCTGCTTTCCGCTCATTCTGTTTCATGCGTTTCCCGTTCAGCCTTCCAGCGTGGTTTTCGACACGCGGAGGATCTTTCCTTCCATCAGTTCCAGCCTGGCCAGCGTCACATCCCCGCCGAAGCGCGACCTGCCGCAGCTGCCCGGATTCAGCCACAGCCTTCCGTCAATCCATTCCTCGCGGTATACATGCGTATGCCCGCAGATGACCGCCTGCACGCCGTCCAGATTGCGGGGAACATCCCTGCGGTCATGGGTCATCAGGAAGTGCACTCCCGCAATTTCAAACCGCAGCAGGCCCGCGAGATCCCGAAGGCCCTCCTGCCACAGATCGTTGTTGCCCCGCACCGCATAGATGGATCCATACAGCCGCAGCTCATCCAGATCGCTTTCCCGGATGATATCCCCGGCATGAACGATGTGCGTGCAGTCCTGAATTTCCGCGACAACCTCCCGGCGCAGCAGGCCATGCGTATCCGAAAGAACCGCCACCCGCGTCAGCTGATCCGTCATTTTTCCTTTCCCGCCCTTTCCAGAATTCCGCGGGAGCCTTCCTCGATCTGGCGCAGCACGCCGCTGAAATTCCGCGTATACCACGGATCCTCGATTTCCCGCCCGGGTTTACCGGCCCAGTCCATCAGCATGCTGATCTTCCCCTCCGGATCCCCGCCGTAAATCCGTTTCATATCCCGGATGTTTTCATCGTCCATGCCGATCAGATAATCCCACGCGCCGTAATCCGCACGGGTCGTCTGCCTGGCCGCATGCGTTCCGCATTCATAGCCGGCCTGGACCAGCGCTTTTTTCATCGGCGGATAGATATCATTCCCGATTTCTTCCCGCGTGGCCGCAGCGGATCCGATCCGCAGATCCGTCCTTCCTTCATCCGCCGCAAGGTTCCTCAGCACCACTTCCGCCGCGGCGCTCCGACAGATGTTGCCGTGGCAAA
>CAMOYA010000047.1 GCA_946629635.1 uncultured Clostridia bacterium | reverse complement strand
TATTATACCGTTTTACTGGCTCCGTGACAAGTAAAACACCTTTTTCTTCGTTGAAATCAGCCTGCGGATCATATATAATTTCAGCAGTTCATCTCAATTGCCGGGAGGGTTTCATCATGTCGGTCCACGTCAATGAGCGCAGGGATACTTTCTACCTCAGCGGAGGCTCCTCTTCCTATGTTCTGCATCAGGATGCGCAGGGGCGCCTGATGAATCTGTACTGGGGGCCATCCGTCGCGGACGATTCACTGCTTTTCCGTCCGGAGGATTATCAGCCCGGCGCCAGCTTTGATCTGCCCGTCTCACTGCTTCCGCTGGAGCTCCCGACCTGCGGAGCCGGCTGGTATGGCACCCCCGCGGTCGGAGTGAGAAACGCCTGGGGAGACGACATGCTGGCCCTCACCGTCCGTTCTTTTGAAATATTTTCCGGAAAGAAGCCGCTTCCCGGATTGCCGGCCACCTATACCGAAAGCGACGCGGAAGCGGATTCGATCGTCTTCGTGCTGGAAGATGCGTTCGCCTGCATCACCGTCACCGCAACCTTTACCGTCTTCAATGATTCCGGAGCGGTCACCCGTTCCCTCCGGATCCTGAACAGCGGAAAAGCACCGGTCAGGCTGACTTCGGTGCTCTCCGCCTCCGTTCCCCTTTGGGGCGGAAAAGGCATGGATCTGATTCATCTCAAAGGTGCCTGGGCGCGCGAAAGAGCGGTCATCCGGACCCCTGCCGGTGAAGGAGAATACCGGATATCTTCTGCCCGGGGCGCGTCCGGTCATGAGGAAAACCCTTTCCTTGCCTTATGTGACAGAAGCACCGATGAATTCTCCGGGAACATATGGAGTCTTTCCCTCGTTTACAGCGGCAGCTTCGCCGCCTCCTGCAGGGTCGACAGTGCCGGGCACCCGCGCCTGAACATCGGAATGAATCCGGAAACGTTCTCCTGGCTTCTGGACAGCGGAGAATCGTTCCAGTCTCCCGAGGCGGTCATGGTCTTCTCCGATACCGGGCTGAACGGTATGTCCGCCATATATCACCGTCTGTACCGCACCCGTCTGGCCCGCGGCCGGTGGCGGGATGCTGTCCGTCCCGTGCTGATCAACAACTGGGAAGGCACCTATTTTGATTTTACCGAAGAGCGCCTGCTGTCCATTGCGGAAAAAGCGTCAGGAATCGGCATTGAGCTGTTCGTGCTCGACGACGGATGGTTCGGCAGACGGGATTCGGACAACTGTTCACTGGGTGACTGGACGGTCAACCTGAAAAAACTGCCTTCAGGGCTGAAGGGGCTTGCGGAAAAAATCAATGCGCTGGGGCTTCGCTTCGGTCTGTGGTTTGAACCGGAAATGGTCTCTCCGGACAGCGACCTTTACCGCGAGCATCCGGACTGGTGTCTTCATATCCCGGGGCGACCGCGGACGCAGGGCAGAAATCAGCTGATCCTCGACCTGAGCCGGCGGGAAGTGCAGGATTATATCATTTCCTCCGTTTCGACCGTTCTTTCTTCCGCCCATATCGAGTATGTCAAGTGGGATATGAACCGGAACATGTCCGAAGCCTTCTCGTCCGCCCTTCCTTCTGAGCGCAAAATGGAAACCCAGCATCGGTATATGCTGGGTCTGTATCGGGTACTGGACCAGATTACTTCTGCCTTCCCGCAGATTCTGTTTGAATCCTGTTCCGGTGGCGGCGGGCGTTTTGATCCCGGCATGCTGTTCTACATGCCGCAGACCTGGACGAGCGATGATACGGACGCTTTGGAACGCCTGCGGCTGCAGTACGGCACCTCCATGGTCTATCCGGTTTCCGCCATGGGCGCACATGTGTCCGCCGTTCCGAACCATCAGACGGGGCGTTCCGTTTCGATGCGGATGCGGGGCGAGGTCGCCATGGCCGGGAACTTCGGTTTTGAGCTGGATCTGGCCTCCCTTTCCGAAGCGGAGCTTGCGGAGGCGGCCTCGCTGGTTTCCCGCGTCAAATCGATTCGTTCCCTGACCTTCTCCGGCTCGTTCCATCGGCTGCTCTCTCCCTTCGAAGGAGGAGATACCGCATGGATGTTCGTCTCGGATGACCGGACGGATGTGCTGGTCTTCGCCTACCGTACGCTGGTATCCCCCAACATGCCGCCGTTGCGCCTCCGCCTTGCCGGTCTGAAGAAGGATGCATGGTATGCGGATGAAGAAGGAAAACGTTTCCATGGATCAGCGCTCATGAATCAGGGCATTACCATTCAGCTCCGCGGAAGCTTTCTCTCCCAGGTCATCCGCCTTACAGCGGTCTCGCCGTAATCTCCTTCAGATCGTAGGGTGTCGTCTGGTAGACCATGTAGTTCAGCCAGTTGGCATACAGGAGATTGGCGTGGCTGCGCCACGTCACGATCGGTTCCTTCGTATCATCATCGTCCGGATAATAGTTTTTCGGAACCTGGATATCGAGCCCCGCCTTCCTGTCCCGCCAGTACTCCCGGGCCAGCGTATCCGGGTCGTATTCGCTGTGTCCCGTAATAAAGATCTGCTGCCCGTTCTGGGTCGCAACGGCATAGACGCCTGCCTCCTCTGAGGAAGCGAGGATTTTCAGCCGGTCACATTTTTCAATGTCTTCCCGACGCACGGTCGTATGCCGGCTGTGCGGCACCATGAAAACATCATCAAAGCCGCGGAGAAGGATGTAGTTTTTCCGTTCCGCCCGATGCGGAAAAACACCGAACATTTTCTTTTCCAGCGGCACCTTTTCAATGCCAAAGTGATAGTAAAGCGCTGCCTGCGCGCCCCAGCAGATATGGAATGTCGAATGAACGTGGGTTTTGCTCCACTCCATGATTTCGCACAGTTCCCGCCAGTATTCAACCTGCTCGAACGGCATCTGTTCCACCGGTGCGCCGGTAATGATCATACCGTCAAAGTTCTGATCCCGGATCGCATCAAATGTCTTGTAGAATGCGGTCAGATGTTCGGCGGAAGTATTCTTCGACACATGGGATTCCATCTTGATCAGTTCCGTTTCCACCTGCAGGGAAGTATTGCCCAGCAGCCGGAGCAGCTGCGTTTCCGTATCGATCTTCGTCGGCATCAGATTCACGATGGCTATACGGAGCGGACGGATATCCTGCGTGGTGGCCCGAGTCTCCGTCATGACGAATATATTTTCCTCCGTCAGCGTCCTGTATGCTGGCAGTTCGTTTGAAATCTTGATCGGCAATGAGATTCATTCCCTTCCGGTAAAAATGGTTTGCGGTTACTATAGCATGACAGCGGGAATAACTCAAGAACGGATACACAAAAAAACCGGCACCTGCTTTTGAATCAAGCAGGTGCCGGATCCTGAACGGTTCCTGAACGGACCCGGATCAATACATGCCGCCCATTCCGGCGCCGCCGGCAGGAGCCGCGGGTTCGGGTTCAGGGATGTCCGCCACCAGGGATTCGGTGGTCAGGATCATCGCAGCGATGGAGGCCGCGTTCTGCAGCGCGCTACGGGTCACCTTGGTCGGGTCGATGATGCCGCGTTCCACCATGTCCACATATTCGCCCTTCAGCGCATCGTAGCCATAGCCCGGCTTCTTGGCGTTCTTGATATGATCGACGATGACACTGCCGTCAATTCCGGCGTTCAGAGCAATCTGACGGATCGGCTCTTCCAGAGCCCGCAGAACGATCTGCACACCCGTCTTTGCATCACCGGCGAACCGGTCCAGCAGCTCCGCTACCTTCGGGATCACGTTCAGCAGCGCAATGCCGCCGCCGGGAACGATGCCCTCCTCTGTGGCCGCGCGGGTCGCGCTCAGGGCATCTTCAATCCGCATCTTGCGTTCCTTCATTTCGACTTCGGTCGCAGCACCCACCTGGATGACCGCTACGCCACCGGCCAGCTTGGCCAGCCGCTCCTGCAGCTTTTCGCGGTCATAATCGCTGGTGGTCTCGGCGATCTGCGCCTTGATCTGAGCCACACGGTTCTTGATGGCATCCTTGTCGCCGGCGCCGTCAATGATCGTGGTGTTTTCCTTGTTGACCTTGACCTGCCGCGCCTTGCCCAGCATGTCGATGGTCGCTTCCTTCAGTTCCATGCCGGTCTCGGAGGAGATGACCGTGCCGCCGGTCAGGATCGCGATATCCTGCAGCATTTCCTTGCGGCGGTCGCCAAATCCGGGTGCCTTGACGGATACGCAGGTAAAGGTGCCGCGCAGCTTGTTGACAACCAGCGTGCTCAGCGCTTCGCCCTCAACATCCTCAGCGATGATCAGCAGCTTCTTGCCGCTCTGGACCACCTGCTCCAGCACGGGCAGAACTTCCTGGATGGCGCTGATCTTCTTGTCCGTGATCAGGATCAGCGGATCGTCCAGAACCGCTTCCATCTTCTCGGTATCGGTGACCATGTAGGCGGAGGAATAGCCGCGGTCAAACTGCATGCCTTCCACGGTGGTCATGCCGGTCGTCATGGTCTTGCTTTCTTCAACGGTAATCACGCCATCGGCGCCGACCGTTTCCATCGCGTCCGAAATCAGCTGGCCGATCGTCTCGTCGGCAGCGGAGTTCGCGGCGACCTGGGCGATCGCCTGCTTGCCGTTGATGGGCTGACTCTGTTCGCGCAGTCCGTTCACTGCCGCTTCCGTCGCCGCTTCGATGCCCTTCTTCAGAATCATGGGGTTTGCACCAGCAGCCAGATTGCGAAGGCCTTCCCGGATGATGGCCTGCGCCAGAAGCGTCGCGGTGGTGGTGCCGTCTCCGGCAACATCATTGGTCTTGGTGGATACTTCCTTGACCAGCTGAGCGCCCATGTTTTCAAAGGGGTCTTCCAGCTCAATTTCCTTGGCGATGGTCACGCCGTCATTGGTGATCAGCGGAGCACCATATTTTTTATCCAGAACGACGTTGCGGCCCTTCGGTCCCAGCGTGATTTTCACGGTATCCGCCAGCGCATTGACGCCCTTTTCCAGGCTGCGGCGCGCTTCTTCTCCAAACTGAATCTTCTTAGCCATGTTGTTTCGTCTCCTTCTCCCAATTGTCAGTCAGTCGTTATTCAACGATCGCCAGGATATCACTCTGACGAACAATGATCAGCTCTTCGCCGTCTACCTTGACTTCAGTTCCTGCATATTTGGAATAGATTACCTTCTGGCCGGCCTGTACATGCATGGTGATTTCCTTTCCATCCACGTTTCCGCCGGGGCCGACGGCAATCACCATCGCCATCTGGGGCTTTTCTTTCGCGGCACTGGTCAGGATCAGGCCGGATTTCGTGGTTTCCTCTGCTTCACAATTCTTGATGACAACGCGGTCACCCAAAGGCTTCACGGTCATGAATCAATTCCTCCTGTCATGATACTCTTTCTCTTTGTGTTAGCACTCAATTGCTTCGAGTGCTAACAACATGATGTAATATAATGCTTTTAGGCTTTCCGTGCAAATACCGGATCCACCGTTATCACATCATTTTTGCTTATATGCTATCAAATTCTCTGTTTTTCTTCTGATTTCTCCATTTTTCTTCGATCATGTCACTGGCAGCCGCATGATATAATGATTGAAAGTCACCTTACTGAAAGGATGATGCTCTTTGGCGGTTTCGGTTTCATCCGCTTTACTGGCCTGGTACGATCGCTGTGCCAGAACGCTGCCCTGGCGCGGAATCCATGATCCTTACCGCACCTGGGTCAGTGAAGCCATGCTGCAGCAGACGCGCGTAGATACCGTTCTTTCCTATTACGATCGTTTTCTGAAACGCTTTCCGACGCTGGAGGCGCTGGCAGGTGCAGCGGAAGCGGATGTGCTCAAGTACTGGGAGGGTCTTGGATACTATTCCCGTGCCCGGAATCTGCATCGCGGTGCGCAGCAGATCATGAAGGATTGGGGCGGCATAATCCCTTCCTCTCCGGATCATCTGCGGAAAATCAGCGGAATCGGCCCGTATATGGCGGGCGCTATCGCGTCCATTGCCTTCAGCGTGCAGACTCCCGCAGTGGATGGAAACGTGATCCGTGTCATATCCCGCCTCTTCGGCATCCGGGAGGATGTATCCCGCCCAACGGTTCGAAAGGAGATCGAAAGGATTGCGGCGGATCTCGTTCCCCCGGATCGTCCCGGGGATCATAATCAGGCGATGATGGATCTGGGGGCGACAGTCTGCATTCCCGGAACGCCGGATTGCGCATGCTGTCCCCTTTCCGCCTTCTGCAACGCCTGCCATGCCGGGGATGCGGCGGATCTTCCCCGCATTCCAAAGGCCAGGCCCCCTAAAGTGATTCCCTGGACAGTGCTGATCATCCGCACGGAATCAGAGGTTCTGCTTCGCCGCAGAGAGGAAAAACTGCTCCAGGGGCTCTGGTGTTTTCCGATGATGGCAGGACATCCCGATGCGGAAGACATCCCCGCATCGGTTCAGAAGGAATTCGCGCTTTCCTCCCGGGAGCTTCGTGATGAAGGTGCCTCCCGTCATGTTTTCACTCACCAGATCTGGGAGATGCGCCTCTTTTCCATGTCGGTCACGCATCAGGCCGCCCCTGCCGGATTTGAATGGGTCCCGATGGACCGCCTTTCCTCCCTGGCCTTTCCCTCCGCCATGAACGCAGCGCTGAAGGTGTGCGGATTCGATAAAAAGTGAAAACAGAAAAGCCGGCCGGAGCACAATTCCGACCGGCTTTTCTGTTTAATCAATTATGCATTTTCCATAAATGCCCTGTACGCTTTCTTGGCTTCATACAGGTCTGCCTTGGAGATAATTTCCATCGGCGCGTGCATATTCAGCACCGCCACACCGCTGTCGATCACTTCCATCCCATACAGGGCGCAGATATAGGCAATCGTTCCGCCGCCGCCCAGGTCCACCCGACCCAGCTCGGCCGTCTGCCAGCATACCTGGTTGTCATCCATGATTTTCCGCAGTTTCCCGATAAACTCGGCGTTGGCATCATTGGAGCCGCTTTTGCCGCCCCGGCCAGTGAACTTGTTGTAGCAGACGCCGCGGCCGAGATAGGCGGCATTTTTCTTTTCAAACGCGGAAGAATACAGCGGATCGTATCCCGCGCTGACGTCGCAGGAAAGCATCCGGCTGGAGCGAAGCGCCCGGCGAACCTTCAGCTCGCTGTAATCCCCCATCAGGTTCAGGATTTCTGCGACCGCATTCTCCAGATAATTGGATTGCATGCCCGTCGCTCCGACGCTGCCGATCTCCTCCTTGTCCACCAGCATCCCGCAGCATGTATATTCAGGAACATCGGAAATATCCAGCATCGCGGCCAGTTCCGCAAAGGCGCATACCCGGTCGTCATGTCCGTAGCCCATGATCATGCTGCGGTCCAGGCCGAAGTCCCGTGCCTTTCCGGCGGGCACTGCCTCAATTTCCGCCGAGAGCAGATCCTCTTCCTCGATTCCGTATTCATCCTTCAGGATGCGGAGCAGCGCTGCCTTGACGGGTTCCTTTTCTTCCCCTGCCAGCGGTTTCCCCGCCAGCGTAATATCCAGGTTTTCCCCCGTGATGGATTCGCTCAGCTTCTTGGCCATCTGTTCCTGGGAAAGATGAATCAGCAGATCCGTCACACCGACCACCGGATCATCTTCCTGCTCGCCGATGCACAGGGTTACGAGGCTTCCGTCCTTTCGGGCCACCACGCCATGAAGCGCCAGCTCTCTTGCCACCCACTGGTACTTCTTGATGCCTCCGTAATAGTGCGTATCCGCCAGCGCAAAGTCCGAATCCTCATACAGCGGATTCTGTTTCAGATCCAGCCTCGGCGAGTCAATATGCGCCCCGACGATATTCATGCCCTTTTCGAGCGGCTGCTTTCCGATGATGAAAGCCAGAACCGCCTTGCCCATCTTGTTCAGGTAAACCCGGTCTCCTGCATGAAGCTTTCTTTCGTCGGCGATTGCTTTTTCCAGGGAAACGAATCCGGCTTTTTCCAGCTTCTTCACCGTCTGATTCACGCACTCGCGTTCCGTCTTGCCATGATCCAGAAACGCCCGGTATTCCTTCGCCAGGCTTTCCACCTTTTCCAGTTCCACGCTTTGGTAGTTCTTCCACGCATTGGGCCTCTCCATGCTGTATTCACGCTCCTGTATTCGTATTGATGGTTTCTTCCCACGTCCACAGATCTTATCATCCTTTTTCCGGAAAAACAACATTTTTCACCTTTCCGTCACATAACCAACGTATTTTCTTGAACAAAGGCAGGTATCATCATCATCGGAGCAGCAGAAGAACATCACATGGCTCCGGGGAGGTTCGATTCCGATGTCCAAACTGATAGGAATTGATCTGGGGACGACAAATTCATGCGTCAGCTTTATGGAAAACGGCCGCGCAGTCATTATACCGAGCAGTGAAGGCGGAAGAACCACGCCTTCCGTTGTTGCTTTCACCAAAGGGGGCGAACGCCTGGTTGGCATGACCGCCAAGCGGCAGGCCGTCACCAATACAGCCAGAACCTTCGCATCCGTCAAGCGCGAGATGGGGTCGGACCGGAAGTATCAGGTCGACGGGCATGCCTATACGCCCCAGGAGATTTCCGCCATGATTCTGCAGAAGCTCAAGGCCGATGCGGAAAGCTATATCGGCGAGCCGGTGACCGATGCCGTCATCACCGTACCCGCCTATTTCTCCGATGCGCAGCGCCAGGCGACAAGAGACGCCGGGGTCATCGCCGGTCTGAATGTGCGCCGGATCATCAATGAACCCACCTCCGCCGCCCTTGCCTACGGATTTGACAAGGGGCAGCCCTGCAAGGTCATGGTGTATGACCTGGGCGGCGGCACATTTGACGTCAGCATACTGGAAATCAGTCCGGATACCATCGAAGTGCTTGCCACAGCCGGAAACAACCACCTCGGCGGTGACGATTTTGATCAGTGCCTCGTCGGCTTCCTGCTGGATCAGTTCAAAAGACAGTATCATAAGGATATCTCCGGCGATCCCATGGCGATGCAGCGGCTTACGGAGGCGGCGGAAAAAGCAAAGATCGAGCTCTCCGCATCTCTCGAAACGGTTGTGAATCTGCCCTTCCTTTCCCAGGACTCTGCCGGCCCGCAGCATCTGGAGACGACGATCACGCGGGCCCGTTTCAATGAGCTGACTGCTCACCTGGTCAGCGCGACCCGCGGGCCGGTGCAGCAGGCGCTCGACGATGCCGGTCTGCGTCCCCAGGATCTGAGCCGCGTGCTGCTCGTCGGCGGTTCCACCCGCATTCCTGCCGTGCAGGAAGCCGTCCGCAGCCTGACAGGCAAGGAGCCCTCCCGGGATATCAATCCGGACGAGTGTGTTGCGATGGGCGCCTGTCTGCAGGGCGGCGTTCTGACCGGAACGATCAATTCCATCGTGCTGATTGACGTGACGCCCCTCTCTCTGGGGATCGAAACGATGGGCGATGTGTTCGCCCGGATTATTGACCGGAATACGCCGCTTCCCTGCCAGCATTCTCAGGTGTTCACCACCGCCGCCAATTTCCAGACCAGCGTGGAAATCAATGTGCTGCAGGGCGAGAGGGAGATGGCCTCCGCCAACCGATCCCTCGGCAGATTCCGGCTGGAGGGCATCCGCCGAGCGCTGCGCGGCATTCCCCAGATTGAAGTCACCTTCGCCATCGACACCAACGGCATCGTACATGTTACCGCCAAGGATCTGGGAACCAACCGGTCCCAGGACATCACCATTTCCGGCTCCGGCAACATGTCCCGCGAGGATATCGACCGGGCAATCCGCGAAGCGCAGCAGTATGCCGCCCAGGACCGTGCACGGAAGCAGACCGCGAAGGTCAAGGATGATGCTGAAAGCATGCTGAACCAGGCCAGGCGCCTGCGCAGAAAGCTGAAAAATGAGGACCGGAATTCCCTGGACGCTGCCGTGTCCGCAATGGAGGATGCGCTGCACGCCGGGGATGAAAGCGGTATCCGGGATGCCTCCGCCCGCCTTGAATCCGTTCTGAACGCCGCGGGGAGCTATGTTTCCTCCTCCGCGGATGAAAATGACGACGGTTCCATGGATGCGTAAGGAGGACCGGAATGTTTGGTTATATTGCCCCGGTTTTCCGGTCTCTGACCGGGGAACAGCAGACCGTCTGGCGGGCATATTACTGCGGGGTATGCCATTCCCTGAAGTCCCGCTTTGGGCAGACCGGTCGCCTTTCCCTCAGCCATGATATGACATTCCTGGCCCTGCTGCTCTCCTCTCTGTATGAGCCGGACACGGAGATATCGCGTTCGCGATGCGCGCTTCACCCCGTGCACGCGCACACCGTCTATGCCTCCGGTATGATCGATTATGCGGCGGACATGAACATCCTTCTCTTTTACTACAAAGCGCTGGACCAGCGGATGGATGACGGATCCTTTTCCGGCAGAGCTGCGGAAAAAACCTTCCGGAACAAGCTGGAAAAGGTCCGGGCGCAGTACCCCCGTCAGTCCGTCCGGGTTCAGGAATCCCTGAAGCTTCTGTGGGAAGGCGAAAAGGCGAAACAACCGGACCCCGATCTGCTGTGCAATCTGTCCGGCCGGATGCTTGGATCCGTATTCGTTCCGGATCCGGATGATCTCTGGGCACCGCAGCTGTATGCGGTCGGCGAAGGTCTCGGACGGTTTGTATACTGGATGGATGCCTGGGAGGATCTGGAGGAGGACCGGAAGAAAAAGCGTTTCAATCCGCTGCTGGCATACAGCGCCCGGGAGGATTACGAAGCCTTCTGCCGCGAAACGCTGGAGATGCTGATTGCCGAAGCCACGGAGCATTTTGAACTGCTCCCGCTGGAGCGCGATCTGCCGCTCCTGCGGAATGTGCTTTACAGCGGCATCTGGCAAAGATACGCACTCCGAATGGAGCAGCGGGAAAGAAAGGAGGCCCGGCGTCATGGCAAATGATCCCTTCGCGGTTCTGGGGCTCTCCCCGTCCGCCTCGGAGGATGAAATCAAGTCCGCCTATCGGAAGCTGGCCAAAAAGTATCACCCGGATCTGCATCCGGGCGACAAGGCCGCCGAACAGAAGATGAAGGAAATCAATGAAGCCTATACCCAGGCGCTTCAGATCAAAAAAGGCGGCGGCGCCTCCTCGCCCTTTGGCAGCAACTGGTCGTCCGGTTATCAGCAGAATCCGTACGGCCGGTCTTCCTCTTCGCAGCAGAGCTATCAGTATACATACCAGGATCCCGGTCGTCAGAATGCGTCCGGCAGCCCCTTCGGAGAATACGGATTTGATCCGTTCGCGGCCTTCTTCGGCGGCCAGCAGGCCCGTCAGGGTGCTTCCTTCCGTCCGCGCGCGTATGCGAATCCCGATCTGCGTACGGCGGCGGACCTGATCCTCTCCGGCAGGCATACCGATGCCCTGCAGATTCTGAACCGGATTACGCAGCACAACGCGGACTGGCACGCGCTGTATGCCCGGGCGGATATGGCGCTGGGCAACCGCATCTCCGCGCTGGATCATGCGAAGGCCGCGGTCCGGCTATCTCCACAGGATGCCGAATATCAGCAGCTGCTCTCCTCCATTGATTCCGGCCGCGAAACCTATCGGCAGACACGGCAGGATGGCGGATACGATTTCCGGTCGATGATCTGCGGGAACCCGTGTCTGACATGCATTGCCGCCAACATGGCACTCAACTGCTGCATGGGCGGCTTCGGCCGTTTCTTTTGTTGCTGAATCCCCTTTGGAAATGAACGAGAAAGAAGGTCTGTTTCATGAATTTTCTCAGTCGTGTGCGTGAAAGCCTGGTCCGTTTTATGCAGGGGCGTAACGGGGTCGACAACCTCGGGATGTGCACCCTTTTTTCCGGCCTGATCATCTCCCTGCTGGGCAGTTTCCTTCGCTCCCCGCTCCTTTCATTTCTGGGCCTGGCGCTGTATATCGTCACCCTGTTCCGGATGCTTTCCAGGAATCGGGAAAAGCGGATGCAGGAGAACCGGAAGTATCTGTCCCTGACTTCCGGGTGGAAAACCCGGTTCAATCAGTTTGTGAAGCGCCAGCAGAACCGGAAGGAGTATAAGTTTTTCAAATGCCCGAAGTGCAAAACGCTGCTTCGGATGAAGAAAGGAACCGGCGAAAAGGATATCACCTGTCCGAAATGCGGTCATTCGTTCCATCAGAAAGCCTGATGATTTCATTGACACCGTCCGTTCGGTTCCACTATAATGGTAATCACATTTTGACAGATAAAGGAGTGCCAGGATATGTTCAGGCTTTCCGAAAAGAAGTTTCTGAAGCTGCTGGATCTGACTCCGGCGGAAATCACCGGGCTGCTGGATCTTTCGGCGGAACTGAAAAAAAAGAAAAAGGACGGCATCCCGCATGACGACTTCCGCGGAAAGAACGTCGCCCTGATCTTTGAAAAGACGAGCACGCGGACCCGCTGCGCCTTCGAGGTGGCCGCCCATGATCTGGGTATGAGCTGTACCTATCTGGATCCGTCCGGAAGCCAGATCGGCAAGAAGGAAAGCATCGCGGACACCGCGCGGGTGCTCGGCCGCATGTATGACGGGATTGAATACCGCGGATACGGGCAGCAGATCGTGGAGGATCTGGCCCGCTATTCCGGCGTGCCCGTATGGAACGGGCTGACCAATGAATTTCATCCTACCCAGATTCTGGCCGATTTTCTGACGATTCGGGAGCATTTCGGTTCTCTGGCCGGGATCAAGCTGGTCTATATGGGCGATGCCCGTTATAACATGGGCAATTCCCTGATGGTCGGCTGCGCCAAGATGGGCATGCATTTTGTCGCCTGCTCTCCCCGGAAGTATCAGCCGGATTCCCGCCTGATCGAGGATTGCCGGGCCATCGCCAAAGATACCGGCGCGGTGCTCGATTTTGAGGAGGATGTCGCCACGGCCGTTTCCGGCGCGCACGTGATCTATACGGATGTCTGGGTCTCCATGGGCGAGCCTGAGCATGTCTGGGAGGAACGGATTCAGGATCTGCTTCCCTATCGGGTCACCGCGGATGTCATGGAAAAAGCAGGGCCGCAGGCCGTATTCATGCACTGCCTGCCTTCCTTCCATGATCTGAACACCACCATCGGCCGCTCCATCTCCGAAAAGTACGGGCTGGACTGCATGGAGGTAACCGATGAGGTGTTCGAAAGTCCCCGCTCCATCGTTTTTGACGAGGCGGAGAACCGGATGCATACCATCAAGGCCGTCATGGCCGCTACTTTGTAATTCCCTGCTGACCGAGGAAGGGGCAGCGTCTCATCGCGGACGCTGCCCCTTCACTTTGAGCACAAAAGCTCATGAATACTTTCGGTTGAAATTCCCCACCGTGTCTGTCACCGTGGAAATGTTGGCAAACGTATCCGGATATTCACTGATAATCCGCGTCAGATCCGTGATCTGATGCTTTCCGATCACGGTGATCAGGACGGTCTTCCCCTGATGGCTGTATCCGCCCGTTGCCCGGAGAATCGTGCTGGAGTGATGAAGCTCATGCACGATCCGGTCCGTGATTTCGTCCGGATGCTCCGTGATCATCTCGACCCGAAGGGCCTCATGCCCTCCCTTGAGGATATAATCGCACATTCTCGTCGTCAGGAAAGCATAGATCATGCACAGGATCACCGGCTCCACCTGAAAATTATAAACGAAATAGGATACGCCGGCAATCACCAGGTTCATCCGGAAGGAGATATGCACCATGGAGTATGCAGGTTTCTTTTTGTGGATCAGCGCGGATACATAGTCCATTCCGCCCGTGCTCCCGCCATATTTCAGGGAGACGGCCTCAATGATGCCGTTGATGATGCCCGCAGCCACCGGTGCCAGAATCGTGCTCTTGCCGTCGTTCGTCTGATAGATGAATCTCCGGATATCGATCACATCATTCTGCAGCAGCAGGAGAAATCCGGAAAAGACAGTCACGCTGACCAGCGTTTTCACCGTGAACTGCTTGTCAATCCGAAACCAGGAAATCACCGCCAGCGGGATATTCATGATCAGGGTCATATATCCGACGCTGAAGTGGAAAATATACTGGATCATGGTGCTGATTCCGCCCAGTCCGGACGGGGCAAACTGATTGGGAAGAATAAAAACCTGATAGTTGATGGCCATGGCCACTGCGGCCAGGGTCACGATGGCGTAATCCAGCGCCGGACGGATCCATTTGTTCTTTTGCGTCATTCTCTGCTTTCCCGCCGTTCCGTCATGATATTCAGTACGCTCCGGAATCATTGTACCCCACTGTCCGTCTGAAATCAATCATGGCGGCGATCGAAACGGAAGCAGACAGCAGCGATCAGATGAAAAAAAGGCGGAATCGCCCGGAAGCCATTCCGCCTTTGTGTCATCGGTAAGGAGATTAACCAAACATGCTGATCAGGAACCCGGCCGCAATGGCGGATCCGATCACGCCCGCCACGTTCGGTCCCATGGCGTGCATCAGCAGGAAGTTGGAAGGATTCGCCTTCTGGCCTTCGCGCTGGGATACACGGGCCGCCATCGGCACGGCGGAAACGCCGGCAGATCCGATCAGCGGATTGATCTTGCCGCCGCTCAGCCTGTACATCAGCTTGCCGACGAGCAGACCGCCGATCGTGCTGAAGGCGAAAGCGATCAGCCCGAGCACAACGATCTTGATCGTATCCAGGGTCAGGAAACGGGAGCCGACCATCGTGGCGCCGACGCTGATGCCCAGGAACAGTGTAACGATGTTCATCAGGGCGTTCTGCGCCACGTCGCTCAGCCGTTCGGTCACGCCGGTTTCCTTCAGCAGGTTGCCGAACATCAGGCAGCCGATCAGGGGCGCGGTGGAGGGCAGCAGCAGCACGACGAAGATCGTCACCACGATCGGGAACAGAATCTTTTCCGTCTTGCTGACTTCGCGCAGCTGGGTCATCTTCACGCTGCGTTCCTTCTCCGTCGTCAGCGCCCGCATCAGCGGCGGCTGAATCATCGGGATCAGCGCCATGTAGCTGTAGGCAGCCACCGCGATCGGTCCCAGCAGTTCGGGCGCGAGCTTGGTGGTGGTCAGGATGGCGGTCGGGCCGTCCGCGCCGCCGATGATGCCGATCGAAGCGGACTGCTGCGCGTCAAAGCCCAGCAGGTTCGCGCCAAAGAAGGCGAAGAACACGCCGAACTGCGCCGCAGCGCCGAGCAGCAG
>CAMOYA010000046.1 GCA_946629635.1 uncultured Clostridia bacterium | reverse complement strand
CGGGCAATCATGCCTGGGAGCATATGCACGAGGATGAGAAATACGAAAAGTTCGCCTATTCGACCCAGTTCGGCTTCTCCGTCACGAAGGAGTCCTCCGCGCTGAACCGCGGCGCGTACGACTCCATGCTGGCGTTGAAGCGCGAGGGAAAGGATCTGTGGCATGTCCGCAGCGGCTGCGAAAGCTTCTCGCTTTCGGAGGACCGCGTCCGCTTTACCTGGTCCCCGATGGCGGGCGTGACGGTCGACACGGTGATCGCGCCGCTGGGCATGTGGCACGTCCGGAAGCATGTGATCCGGACGGAAGCGGCGCTGGAGGCGGCGGAGGGCGCGTTCTCCGTGCCGAAGGACTGGGCCGGCAGCCGCCCGTGCGACCGGATCGCCACCCGCCTTTCGTCCGGGGAAGGCTTCGCGGCGGCCCATGGGGAGAAGGGCACGAGCGCGATCTTCGCGCTCTCCGGATATGCTTCCGGCGAGGTGATTCATACCGAGCCGAACACGAACCTGATTGACCCGCGCTGCGTGCTGCCGACGCTGCACGCGCGCATTGCCGCCGGAGAGACGACGCTGAAGTGCGCGGTCTGGACGGACGCGGGAGATCTTCTCCCGGAAAAGATTCCTGAGGAGGTGCGGAGACTTGCCGAATCGCTGTGAGGAGACGCTGAACCGGATTGCCCTGAAATTCCGGAAAACGGCGGAGACCGCCCGGGACGCGGGCATCATTCCCTATAAAAGTGAAAAGGGACAGTGGGTTTCCAGTCCCTATGACGGCAACAGCTGGTGGACCGGCGGCTTCTGGCCGGGGCTCATGTGGCAGCTGTTCACCCTCACCGGGGATGCATTCTTCCGGGAGGAGGCCAGAAGAGCCGGAGGGCTTTTGACGGAGGAGTTCCGGACATTCAACCGGCTGAACCATGACGTGGGATTCATGTATCTGCTCTCCGTCGGGGCGGACGCGAAGCTGACCGGGGACGCGCAGGCGGAAACGGACATGCTGCATGCGGCCTCCCTGCTGATGGGCCGGTTCAATCCCGCCGGGTTCATCCGCGCGTGGAATGAGCCGGAGCGCGTCGGCTTTGCGATCATTGACTGCATGATGAACCTTTCCCTGCTGTACCGGGCGTCCCGGGATACGGGGGATCCGCGGTTCCGCGGCGTCGCGGCCGTGCATGCGGATACAACCCTGCGGGAGTTCCTGCGGGCGGACGGCTCCGTGAGCCACATTATTGAGCTGGATCCGGAAACGGGCGCGCGCGTGCGCGAGCATCCGGGGCAGGGATACGCCCTGGGCACCCAGTGGAGCCGCGGCCAGGCCTGGGGCCTGTACGGCTTTACCCTGGCATACCGGCATATGGGTCAGGAACGCTATCTGGATGCGGCGAAGCGGATCGCGGCCAACTTTGCGGCCCATATCCGGGCGGACGGGCTGACGGACTGCGATTTCTGCCAGCCGGCGGAACCGGAGCGGCTGGACAATATCGCCGGGGCCATTGCGGCCTGCGGCCTGCAGGAGCTGGCCCGGATCACGGGGGACGGGCAGTGGGACGCGGCGGCGGAAAAGCTGATCGCGGGGCTGCTGGATCACTGCGCCGACTGGAGCGATGACCGCTGCGGCATCCTGACCCACTGCACGGCCAGCTATCATGACGACGGCGCCGGCAGGCATACGAACATTACCTACGGGGATTACTTCCTGGTGGAGGCCCTGATGAAAAAGACCGGCCGGGATCCGGACCTCTGGAGCTGAAGGGGAAATCCGTTCCCGGCGGAGGAGAGAAAATGAGCACATTATATCCGCAGAACAATGCAACCCGCATGACGCTGGACCTGGGCGGAGTCTGGGATTTCCGCTTTCAGGGCGATTCCGCCTGGCAGCCCGTCGCCGTGCCCGCCTCCTATAACGACCAGAGCCCGGACCCGCGGTTCCGGAATGCTGCCGGCGTGGTGGAATACCGCCGGAGGATCACCGTGCCCGCAGGCTGGAAAGGGCTGCGCGTGTTTCTGCGGTTTGACGGCGTCGCCCACAGCGCCCGGATCCTGCTGAACGGGATGGAGATCGCCTCGCACCGGGGCGGATTCCTGCCCTTTGAGGTGGACCTGGACGCGCATCTGCAGCCGGGGGAGACCGGGGAGCTGCTCGTGGAGGCGGACAACCGGATCAGCCACCGGACGCTGCCGATCGGCGTGGAAGGGGGCAATGCCTTCTTCGGGTCGGACAATCCGGGCATTCCCTCCGTGGAGGCCGGAAAGCAAAAACAGCGGGAGCAGGGGATCAACCTGCCCGCCTTTGACTTCTTCAATTATACGGGAATCCAGCGGCCGGTGCGCCTGTGCGCCGTGCCGAAGGCACATATCCGGGACATCACCCTCGTCCCCGCCCTCTCCGGGGAGGTGCGCTACGCGGTGGAGACATCCGGCGGATCCCCCGCCGATGTCCGGATCCAGGTGATGGACGCGGAAAGCCGGATCGTGGCGATTGCCTCCGGCGCGGAGGGAACGCTGCATATCGCGCAGCCGCACCTGTGGGAGCCCTGGCCGGGCACGCCGTATCTGTATACCGCCCGCGTCTTCTTCGGAGACGATGTGTACGATCAGCCCTTCGGCATCCGGGAGGTGCGGGTGGAGGGAACGCGCTTTCTGATCAACGGGAAACCCTTCCGCTTTCACGGACCCTGCAAGCATGAGGACAGCGCCTTTCACGGCCGGGGCATGGATCCGTGCCTGAACGTGACGGATATCGGGCTGTATCACTGGCTGCATGCCAACTGCTTCCGCACCAGCCATTACCCGTACGCGGAGGAGATGTACCAGCTCTGCGACCGGGAGGGCATCGTCATCGTCGACGAAACGCCGGCGGTCGGCATGTGGGCGGACGAGGACTACGGCTGGGGGCTCGGGGAGTATCACCGCCAGGTGCTTCAGGACATGATCGCGCGGGACCGGAACCACCCCTGCGTCGTCATGTGGAGCCTGGGCAACGAGCCGGATACGGACACCTATCCGGACCGGGCGTATGACTACTGGCGCCCGCTGTACGATCTGGCGCATCAGGCGGATCCGCAGAACCGGCCGGTCACGCTCGTCGGCTGCCAGAACCGGTATGACCGGGACCGGATCATCCGCTCCATGGATGTGGTGCTGATCAACCGCTACTACGGCTGGTACAACCTCTCCGGCGATCTGGAGACGGCAAAATTCGCCTTCCGCCAGGAACTGGACTGGTGGGAGACGCAGGGGAAACCGGTGATTCTTTCCGAATACGGCGCGGATACGATTGCCGGGCTGCACGGCGCCGTGGCGGAGATGTTTACGGAGGAGTTTCAGGTGGCCTTCTACGAGGCCATGAGCGAATGCCTCGACGAGCGGGATTTCGTCATCGGGGAGATGCCCTGGAACTTCGCGGACTTCGCGACCTGCCAGGGCCCGATGCGCGCCGGCGGCAACCGGAAGGGCCTGTTCACCCGCGACCGGCGGCCGAAGATGGCGGCCCACTGGTTCCGGAAAAGGTGGGCGGAAATGGACTGATCCCGCTTACCGGGTCAGCATCAGCACAAAATAGAACAGCCCGATCAGGCAGACGATGGCGCCGAAAAACGCTCCCAGCTTTTTGAAAAAAGCTCCCCGCTTTTTCATGATCTTCGCCTCCTTGGGAAGGTTGTCGGATTACGGAAGAAACTCAATGGTCCAGGTATTCAGGTCATACATCCCGGCCAGCAGCCCGCGGATCAGCACCTCGGCGTTGGCCCGGGCATTCTCCAGGAGACCGTTTTTGATGGCGGTCTCCTGGGCGTTTTTTTTCAGCTCGGCATTCCCTTTATTCACGTCCTCCAGCTTCAGGGAGGTAAAGAGGTTCGCGCCGTCGTTGTACAGGGTGAAGCTGTCGTCATCGATTTCCGTGCTCAGAATCCGGAACTCGGGAAAGCGGATGCGGATCACGTGGTTCAGGGAATCAATCTCCTTCTCAATGTCCGCAAAATCAATGCCGGCCTTGATGGTTCCGTCATAGCTGTAGACGTAGTTGCTCTGGGTTCCGGGAACCTCGATGCCCAGCACGTTCCGGGACTTGCTGATCGTCTGCACGGTGGTGAAGTATCCGGCCTGGGTGGCCAGCTCGCCGATGTTCTCAAGCCCCATGGAGGACGTCCGGGAGAGGAGACCGGTGCCGCTGACGGTCAAATAGCCCAGCGCGGCGATGCCGGCGCACAGGAGGAGCGCGAAGCCCAGCACGGCTCCGGGCCGGAATGAATGCCTGGCGCAATAGCGGGCGAAACGGCCCCGCTTCTTTTCTTCCATATCAGTGCACCCCGTTTCCGGCCGCGCCCGCGGAAAGGTGGAACGCGGCAACGAAGATATGATATTATACCATGCATCCGGGGGAAAAAGAAACACTTCGTTTGTCCCCGGGGGAACCGGAAAAGAAAGAGGAATGCGCAGATGAATCCGAAACAGGCGCTCAGGGAGCAGTACATGCAGGCCAGAAGGTCGCTTTCGCCGGAGAGAAGGGCGGAGGCATCCGCCCGGGTGGCCTGGCGCATTGCCGCCATGGAAGCGTTTCAGGCGGCTGACACCGTGATGCTCTACCGCGCCGTCGGCGCGGAGACGGATCTGCAGATGCTGACGGCGCTTCCCGCCGCGAAGGGCAAACGCTTCGTCTATCCGTGCTGCATCAGCAGAACGGAGATGATTGCCCTGCTGCCCGGCAGCTGGCGCAGGGGTGCCTTCGGCATCCCGGAGCCGGACCCGGCGTCCTCTCAGCGCATTCCCCCGGAGGAAATCGGCCTCGTGATCTGCCCCGGCGTGGCCTTCGATGACGCGCGCACCCGCCTCGGCATGGGCGGCGGGTATTATGACCGGTTCCTGCCCCTGTGCCGGAGGGCGCGGATCGTCATGGCGGCCTTTGAGGTGCAGCATGCGCCGCGGCTTCCCCGGGAGGAAACGGATATTCCCATGGACGGGATCGTGACGGAAAAAGATGTATATTCGCTGTTCCCCCTGTGAATCCGGGCGGATGGCGCTTGAAAAGCGGCCCGGGCAATGGTATCATGGCACGGATAATCTGACAGAATACGGGGGAATCCATCATGGATGCGAAGGAATACAGGCTGCTGATCATCAATCCCGGTTCGACCTCGACGAAGATCAGCCTCTTTGTGAATGAGCGGGAATGCTTCGAAAAAAGCCGGTTTCATGACGCGCCGGTGCTGCTGCAGTATCCGCACGTCAATGCCCAGGTGCCCTTCCGGTATCAGGTGATTCTGGACATGCTGAAGGAGGAAAACGTGGATCCCGCGTCGATCGACGTCTTCGTCGGCCGGGGCGGCAGCGCCTGCACCCAGCCCAGCGGCGTCACGCGGATCGACCGGAAGCTGTACGAGGATACGCTGAACGCCGTGGGCGGCAGCGAGCACGCGGCGAAGCTGGGCGTGCTGCTGGCCTGGCATTTCTCCCTGGATTTCGGAAAGCCGGCCTATACCCTGAATCCGACCAATGTGGATGAATACTGCGAGCTGGCGCGGCTGACGGGGATCCGCGGCCTGTACCGGACGCCGCATTCCCACGTGCTGAACCCCAAGGCGGTGGCGGAGGCGCATGCGGAGTCCATGGGCAAAAGCATGGAGGAATGCTGCTTCATCGTTGCGCATATCGACGGCGGCGTCACCGTCAGCGCCCACTGCCATGGCCGCATGATCGACGGCACCATGGGCGCTGACGGGGAAGGCCCCTTCGCCCCGACGCGGATCGGCAGCGTGCCGGTGCTGGAGCTGCTGGACTATATTGAGCGCAAGAGCGCGGAACAGACGGACGGGGATGAGCTGGCGGCGCTCAAGGGCGTGCTGGCCGATGTGCGGCGCATGTGCTCCCGCTCCGGCGGCTTCGTCAGCCTCTTCGGCACGTCCAATTCGGATACCGTGCACGCCCTGGTCGATCAGGGGGACCGGAAGGCAAAGCTGGTCTGGGATACGATGATCTATCAGATCTGCAAGAGCATCGGGGCGATGAGCGCGGTGCTGGGCGGCAGGGTGGACGCGATCCTGCTGACCGGCGGGCTGATGCGCTTTGAGGACATCACGGAGTCCATCCGGGAGCGCTGCGGATGGATCGCGCCGGTCGTCGTGTATCCCGGGGAGATGGAGCAGGAGGCGATGGCGCTGCCGGTGCTGAAGGTGCTCCGCGGGCAGGCGGAAGCGCGGACATACAGCGGCAGGAACGTGTGGAACGGCTTTGAGGGCATCGATCTCTGATTTCGCCGGCTGCCGGCGGCAGGAAACCGGCGGCGGAATGACGAATATCTAAGCAGAAGAATTCGGATTTCCGCGCTGGTCCGCGGACATGATCCGGCAAGGAAAGGAAAAGACTGTAATGAAAAAGATTCTGGCGGCGGTACTGGCCCTGGTGATGATGATGACGGCGGTGGCGGCCTTTGCGGAGGAGCAGTCGGATGCGCTCGCTTCGCTCAAAACCGGCGCGGATGTGCATCAGCTGATCGAGTCCATTGAGGCACAGGATATATACGGCACGACCTTTGAGATGGTCAACTTCGGCATGGCGGTGCAGGTGGCGCCCGTGGACGGGAAGATTTACCGCTTTATCACGGACGGAGGCGAGGAAGCGGAGCAGATGTTCCACGAGGCCTACGCGGCGGAGGATATCGGCAGCGCGCTGGATGCGGCGGAAGCCTATGTGTTCTCCCTGCCCATCACGAAGGTGGAGGAGATCACCGCGCAGCCGCTGAGCCAGGAGGAGCTGGATGCCTGGATCGGGAAGCCCCTCGGAGATCTGTACAATGCGGGCTGGACCGATTCCGGCAGCGGCACGGGAGAAACCTATGTGACCATGAACGTGGATTACGGCTTCTATACCTATGTGGCGGAAATCGACGAGCCCGGCGATTCGTATGATTTCGAAAAGCTGGAGGAGTATGCGGACAGGAATATCATGAGCCTGCAGCTGGCGGGCCTGTGCGGAAAATGCGCGGACCCGAATTATACGGCGGACGGCGAGTATGCGCCGATCGATGAACCGGGCTTCAATGCGCCGCAGGAATCCGGCCTGCTGGTCGACCTGCTGGGCGGCAGCGGTGAAGGCGGCAGCATCATGAGCATGATCATGGGCATGCTGAGCTCCGCGGTCGGCGAGAACGGCGAGCTGGACAAGGATGCCCTGGTGAAAACGCTTTCCGGCATTTTCCCCGGAATGGAGGAGGAGCTCGGCGGCATCCTGGACATGCTGCCCGCCCTTTTCCAGACCCAGCCGCAGGCAGGCAATTAATCCGACGTTAAATCAGGAAGAAACCGCTCCGTGAACGCCCGTCACGGAGCGGTTTCTTCAAATACACACCGAGATCGGGGAAAGGATCTTCGAAAATATGCAGGATATGGCGGAAAACAGGCAAATCCGGCCGGAGGAGGACGGGGAAAGGTTTCAGCTGAAATCGGCCCGGTTTCTGGCGCGGGATGTGCTCCGGCGCGCCGTGCGCCCGGGGGATGCCGCGGTGGACGCGACCATGGGCAACGGGCATGACACGCTGTTCCTCTGCAGCCGGGTGGGGGAGAACGGCCGGGTCTATGCCTTCGACATTCAGGAGCAGGCCGTCCGCGCGACGGAGCAGCTCCTTCGGGAAAACGGCATGCTGGACCGGGCCAGGCTGCATTGCGCCGGGCATGAGCGGATGGCGGAGTTCGTCCGCGAACCGGTTCAGGCGGCGGTGTTCAATCTCGGCTGGCTGCCGGGAGGCGATCATGGCATCACGACGCATTGGGAAACGACGGAGCAGGCCGTGCAGAGCGCGCTGGATCTGCTTTCCGTGGGCGGCGTGCTCGTCATCTGCGCCTATCCGGGACATCCGGAAGGCGAGCGGGAGCGGGAAAGGCTGACCGGCTTCCTCTCCGCCCTTTCCAACCGGCGGTTCAACGTGCTGCACCAGCGCTTTCTGAACGCCGGGGAGGGCGCTCCGGAATGCTTTGTGATTCAGAAGGAACGGTGAATTTTTTACAATCAAACAGGCAGTTTCATCCATTTACTTTGTCGCTGAGCCGTGTTATGATCCTGAGCAGAAACAGGATGGAGGAAAAAGCATATGATTCGGGTTGCGATTGTCGGAACGGGCGGGATCGCCCATGCGCACATGGAAGCCTATCGGACGCTGCAGGACCGCTGCCAGGTCGTTGCCCTGGTGGACATCATTCCGGGAAAGGCCCGGCGCTTCATGGAGGAATTCGGCCTTTCCTGCGACACGTATGAGAACCATGAGGAGATTCTGCCCCGGCAGGATATCGATCTGGTGGATGTGTGCACCCCGCCCTATGTGCATGCGCAGATCAGTATCAACGCGCTGAAGAGCGGCAAGAACGTCGTCTGTGAAAAGCCCATGGCCGCGTCCCTCGAGGAGTGCGACGCCATGCTCAAAGCCCGGGATGAGAGCGGGAAGCTGCTTTCGATCATCGCCCAGAACCGCTTCCGCAAGCCGATCCGGGACCTGAAGGCCCTGCTGGACAGCGGCATGGCGGGCCCGGTGCGCCATGTGGAAATCGACAGCTTCTGGTGGCGGGATCACTGCTATTACGATCTGTGGTGGCGCGGCACCTGGGAGAAGGAGGGCGGCGGATGCACGCTGAATCACGCCGTGCATCATATCGACATGCTGGGCTGGATGATGGGCCTGCCGCGGAGAATCACGAGCGTCCTGGCCAATACCGCCCATGACAACGCCGAGGTGGAGGACCTGAGCGTATCCGTCATGGAGTATCCCGGCGCGCTGGCGACGGTCACCGCCTCCGTGGTGCATCACGGGGAGGATCAGAAGCTGGTCTTCCAGTGCGAAAAGGCCCGCATCGCCGCGCCGTATGACTGCTTTGCCTCCGTGGCGATGCCCAACGGGTTCCCGCTGAAAACGCCCGATGAGGCCTTTGAAAAGAAGGCGTCGGACTATCTGGCGTCCCTGCCGCCGCTGCGCTATGAGCATCACACCGGCCAGCTGGACAACGTGCTGACCGCGATCGAGACCGGCGCATCGCCGGCGATCACCGGGGAGGACGGGCGCCGCACGATCGAGCTGATCACCGCCATCTACAAGGCGGGATCCGCCCGTATGCCCGTGGATCTGCCCCTGCGGAAGGACGATCCCTTCTATACCGTGGAGGGCATCCGGGCGCATGTGCCGCATTTCTATGAGAAGACGGTCTCCGTCATGGAGCAGGAGGGCACGCTGACCTTCGGCAGCGATATGGGAGAAAAGGAGAAAAAATGAGATGAACGTTTCAGATGGCATGAATTACGCGCCCCAGGGAAAGCCGAAGCCCGTGGTGAAGCCCGGTGAGTTTGTCTTCTCCGCCGCGCATATTGACCACGGCCATATCTACGGCATGTGCAACGGGCTGACGGAGGCCGGCGGAACGCTGAAATACGTCTACGATCCGGATCCGAAGAAGGTTGAAAACTTCCTGAAGGCCTATCCGCAGGCCCGGGCCGCCGCGAGCCTCGATCAGGTGCTGGAGGATCCGGAAACGCGCCTGGTCTGCTCCTCCAATGTCACCAGTGAGCGCGGCCCGCTGGGCGTGAAGGTGATGCGGGCGGGGAAGGACTATTTTGTGGACAAGGCGCCCTTCACGACCCTGCAGCAGCTGCAGGACGCCCGGGAAACCGTGAAGGCGACCGGCAGAAAGTATATGGTCTATTATTCCGAACGCCTGCATGTGGAAGGCGCGATCCTGGCCGGCTATATGATCGATCAGGGCGAGATCGGAAAGGTCATCAGCGTGACCGGCTTCGGGCCGCACCGGCTCGGCGCGGCCGGCCGCCCCGCCTGGTTCTTTGAACGGGAGAAATACGGCGGCATCCTCTGCGACATCGGCAGCCATCAGATCGAGCAGTATCTGCATTTCGCCGGGGAGGAGGACGCGACGGTTCAGCTCAGCCGCATCGCCAACTATGCCCATCCCGAGTATCCGGAGCTGGAGGACTTCGGCGACTGCTCCATCACGGGCCAAAAGGGCACGACCAACTATTTCCGGGTGGACTGGTTCAATCCGGACGGCCTGCGCACCTGGGGGGACGGGCGCACGTTCATCCTGGGAACGGAGGGCTTTATCGAGATCCGGAAATACATCAACCTGGCTTCCGACACGGTGGACGGGGATCATGTGTATCTGGTCAACGGCCGGGGTGAAAAGTACTTCAACGCCCATGGCGTCACGGGATTCCCGTTCTTCGGCCAGCTGATTCTCGACTGCCTGAACCGGACGGAAAACGCGATGACCCAGGCGCATGCCTTCAAGGCGGCCGAGCTGTGCCTGCAGGCGGAGGCCCAGGCGGTCTGGGTGGACCGGGGGATCGGGTGATCCGCCGCGATCAATCAAATACAGGAGCCGGAGGCCTTTGTGCCCCCGGCTCTTCTGAACTTATCCGGCATTTTCGGCGCCCTCGACGAACCAGCGGCCGAAGCAGGTCGGAAAGCGGGGATCCCCCCGCTCAAAGAAGAGCAGGCGCCTTTCCCCGTTGATGATGACGGTATAGCAGTCCCCCCGGGGATGGCCGTACAGCGTGGCCGGGCGGAAATCGGTCACCTGATCGATCCGGAACGTCCGCCCGTCGTCCCAGATGATGTCCTGCGGCATCATGAAACCGGTCCGGTCAAACATCGTATGGACCTTGACGAAAATTTTGTCCCGCATGATCCGGTGCCTCCTTCAGCGCTTCCTGATACAGATTCAGATCCTCCTCCGTCGGGATCATGGACGGATCGATGACGCCGATGACGCGGCCGATCAGCTCCGCGCCGTCCTCCGCGTCCGGTACGATGTCCGCAAAGGCGCTGTTCACGGAATGAAGCCGGTCCTCCGCGGCCTCCTTGATGACGCAGCCGAGACCGCGGAGGGAGAAGACGAAGACTTCGCCGACGCGGACCTCATTGCAGTACTGAACCAGCACCCGGTCCCGGTCGTGAAAGGCGGGCTCCATGCTGTGGCCGCTGACGGTAATGATCTCGTCCGCCCGGGAAACGAGGGGCGTACTGTACAGCAGCACATCCGCCGCCTCCGTCTGCTGGGACCAGTCATCCCCCGGGCCGGCGGCGGCATAGCGCCCGCGGTCCGGCACGGCGCGGAGCTTTCCGCGGGCTTCCTGCAGCCGGCACTGCTGCTGCACATGAACCAGCGTGTCGCCGATGGCCACATACTCCTTCTTTCCCCGGGGATCCAGCGCGTCGTACGTGCGGAGCAGATGCAGATGCCCCGGAGTAAGGACCCTTTCCTCCCCGTGGAACCCGAGAAAATCGTTCGGCGTGGTCTTCAGCACCGGGATCATCCGGCACAGATCGTCCAGATCGGGACGGGTCAGGCCGCATTCCCAGTTGCGGATGCATCCGAGCGTGACATTCAGCCGGGAGGCCAGCTCCTCCGCGGACATGTTGCACGCCTTGCGAAACTTCTTGATCTTCAGCCCGTAGCATTCCAGATTGTGCTGCTTTGCGGCTTCCCTGTCCGGATTGCGCATATGAACCTCCCCGCCGCGGCCGGACGGACATCGCTCCGGACCGCGCTTTTCTGTGGATGATCCTATTTTAACCACTGCAGATGGTTTTGTCAACATACAAAACCATAAAATATGGCAAAAAAGAAGCCGGGCGGATAGATCAGCACGTCGCCCCGGACCGGCTTGAAATCCAGCCCCTCGACGACGATCCGGCTGTGCCCCTGGATATAGAAATAGATTTCATAATGCGGATGGTTGTGATAAAATACGGGCTGGACGGCCGTATCCACATAGTGACAGGCTTCGAATTCCCGCCCCGGGGGCATCTGATTGCTTCGGTCCCAGACTCTGGGCGGACTCATGTCGGATCACCTCGGAATCATTATATTCAATTTTTGCAATAAAACGAGCAATCAATTGTATTTGCTGCGAATATGAATCTCTGTATCATGGATACAGAACCGCGTGAAGGAGGAAAACATGGAACAGGTTCGAATGGGAATTATCGGAATCGGCGGCATGGGAACGGAGCATGCCAAGGGTCTGCTGGCCGGCAATGTGCCGGAGATGCGGCTGACTGCCGTGGCGGATATCCGTCAGAGCCGGCTGGACTGGGCGAAGGCGAACTGCCCGGAAGAGGTACGCCTGTTTTCCGACGGGCGGGAGCTGATCGATTCCGGCTGCTGCGACGCGGTGCTGATCGCCACGCCGCATTATCTGCATCCGGAATTCGTGATTTACGCCCTGCAGCACGGGCTGCACGCGCTGAGCGAGAAGCCCGCCGGCGTCTATACGAAGCAGGTGCGCGAGGAGATCGAGGTGGCGAAGAAGAGCGACAAGGTCTTTGCCATCATGTTCAACCAGCGGACGAACTGCGTCTACCGGAAGCTGAAGGAAATGATCGACAGCGGCGAGCTGGGCGCCATGAAGCGGATGAACTGGATCATCACCGACTGGTACCGGACGCAGGCCTACTATGACGCGGCCGGCTGGAAGGCCACCTGGGACGGGGAGGGCGGCGGCGTGCTGCTGAACCAGTGCCCGCATCAGCTGGACCTTCTGCAGTGGCTCTGCGGCATGCCGGAGAAGGTCCGGGCCTTCTGCCATGAAGGAAAGTGGCATGACATCGAGGTGGAGGATGACGTCACGGCGTACCTGGAGTTTCCGGGGGGCGCCACGGGCGTTTTCGTCACCACGACCGGCGACGCGCCGGGAACGAACCGGCTGGAGCTGACGTTCGAAATGGGCCGGGTCATCTGCGAGGGCGGACAGCTGGTGCTGGACCGGCTGAGCGAGAACGAGCGCACCTTCTGCAAAACGTGCCCGGAGGGCTTCAAAACGCCGGACGTGGAGCGGATCATCGTGGAGACCGACGGGATCAATGAACAGCATACCGGCGTGATGAAGGCCTTCGCCGGCCGGATCCTGCACGGGACGCCCCTGGTGGCGGAGGGTGTTGAAGGCATCCGCGGGCTCACGCTGTCCAACGCGATGTTCCTGTCCTCCTGGCTGAATGAAACCGTGACCATTCCCTTTGACGAAGATCTGTTCCTGCGGGAGCTGAACCGCCGCCGGGCCACCTCCCGGAAGAAGGAGGATACCGGCATCGTCTTCGATACCGCCGGAACCTATTGAAACGGAGGCATCCATCGATGAACAATTCCTGGAAGATTACCGGCTTTGCCGATGAGATCTCGGGCGACCTGCAGCAGCAGATCGACGGGCTGCGGCAGCTGGATATGCATTATGTCGAAATGCGCGGCGTGGACGGCAACAACCTGATCTTTCATTCGGATGAAAAGGTGAGGGAAATCCGGAAACGCCTGGATGACGCGGACATTCATCTGTCCGCCTGCGGTTCGCCCCTGGGCAAGATCGATATCCGCGATCCCTTTGAGCCGCATCTCGAGCAGCTCCGGCGGGCCATCGACGTGGCGCACGCCATGGGCACCCGGAACATCCGGATGTTCAGCTTCTATGTGGATGCGGCCGAGCGGCAGACATACCGCAGCGAAGTGCTGGACCGGATGGGGCGGATGGTCCGCTGCGCGGAGGAGATGGACGCCCTGCTTCTGCATGAGAACGAGAAGGGCATCTGGGGCGAAATGGCGCCGGAATGCCTGGAGCTGATGAAGAACTTTCACGGCGA
The DNA here is from genome assembly GCA_946629635.1 of uncultured Clostridia bacterium. Taxonomy (GTDB): domain Bacteria; phylum Bacillota; class Clostridia; order Christensenellales; family Aristaeellaceae; genus Aristaeella. Next base: position 1,690 of record CAMOYA010000046.1, on the reverse strand, counting down.
TCATTTCAGCGCCATCTTCGATTTCGCCAACTTCGTCCAGGCCGGCCAGGATACGCTGGAGGCGTATGAAATGCTCAGCCCCTACATCGCCTATATCCATGTGAAGGATGCGATGAAGGCGGACGGAAGCGTCGTTCCCGCGGGCATGGGTGACGGCCATGTGGCGGAAATCCTGGGCGACCTGAAGAAAAAAGGCTTTTCCGGCTTCCTGTCCATCGAGCCGCATCTGGGCCGGTTCGACGGCTTTGAGCTCCTGGAGAGGAACGGCATGTCCTTTGCGAAGGACGCCGCGCCGCTGGAAGGCTTTGATGCCTTCGCCCTGGCGCATCGCGCGCTGCTTCGCCTGCTGTAGCCGGAACGGCGGCGGGAGCGGGAAACCCTCCCGCCGCCATTCCGGATCTGAAGGGTTCCTTCCCCGGAAAGAACTCTTTTTTTGCCCTCAGGGAGGGCGCTTTTTTTATGCTTGCAGTCCGGTGAAAAAACCGTTATAATCCTCGGGCACGCCTGCGTGCGGTGAGTTCGAGACCTTCCTCACCATAAACAAAACTAAAGGATGGTAAACCAAATGAAAGCGAACATGACGAAAAAGGTGGCCTTCGGCGGCGTGATTGCCGCCCTGTATGTGGTGCTGACGATGCTGTCGGCGGCCATGGGACTGGCGAGCGGCGCGATTCAGGTCCGCCTCTCCGAGATGCTGACGATCCTGCCGGTGTTTACGGCATCCGCGGTGCCGGGTCTGACGGTGGGATGCCTGCTGGCGAATCTGGTCACCGGCTGTGCGGCCTGGGATGTGGTATTCGGCAGCCTGGCCACCCTGCTGGGCGCGATCGGGACCCGGCTTCTGAGGAAAAAACCGCTGCTGGCGTGGATCCCGCCGGTGGTGAGCAATATGGTGATCGTCCCGATCGTCCTGATGAAGGTATACGGTGTAACGGACGTGACGGTCTTTGGAACGACATTCGCGGCGGACAGCCTGTGGATCATGCTGATGGTCACCGTGGGCATCGGCGAAATCATCGCCTGCGGCGTGCTGGGGCTTGCGCTCTGGAAGGCTTTCAGCGCTCAGCCCAGGCTGGCGAAAATCATGGGCGAATAAAGCATCATCCGGAATAAAACCGGAACCCCTGCCTGACGGGCCTGCTCCGGAGAAAAAGCATCCTGGAAGGTCACAGAATAGGATGCACCGGAGCGCCCTCCGCACGGGCTGCGATTGTACCAGAAACAGATGGATTACACGAAGGTCGGCTGCTCAGATCCATCTCGAAGGGCACCACATCGTAGCCTGCTTCGTTCATGATCTTCGCGATGGCGACGGCGTTTTCAATCTTTTTTGTCGCCCAGGATGATCTTCTTCCCGAAACCGATCCGGCGGGCGATGGCCATGCTGATCTGACCCGCGCCGGTGACGAGCATCACTTCTTTTCTCATGATATCCTGCTTCTCTCCGTTTTGAATGTTGCTGATTATATTACTGAGCCAGCCCAATGCTTTTGAGCCAATTCGCCACGTCCGCGCCTGTGCCTTCCGCGTCATTCTGCGCCTTGCTGCCCCGAACAGCCAGGCCCTTGAGCACGGTGGCGCTGGTCAGCAATTCTTCAATGTCCCGCTGGCTGTGCGCCTGACCGCTGCCCTCGTGGGTGTTGAAGGGAATCACGGTCTTGCCGGTAAAGTCATAGGCTTCCATAAAGGT
>CAMOYA010000045.1 GCA_946629635.1 uncultured Clostridia bacterium | reverse complement strand
GCGCTGGATCTGAAGCTGCGCAAGGAGATGCAGCGTGAGCTGAAACGGATCCAGCAGGAGGTCGGCATCACGTTCATGTACGTGACGCATGACCAGGAAGAGGCGCTGACCATGAGCGACAAGATCGTGGTCATGAATGCCGGCAAGATTGAACAGATCGGTACGCCGCTGGAGATTTACAATGAGCCGGTCAATGCCTATGTGGCCCGGTTCATCGGCGAAAGCAACATTGTGGACGGCGTGATGCCGGAGGATTATAAGGTCCGCTTTGATGACAAGGTTTTTGAGTGCGTCGATTTCGGCTTCAGGCCGAACGAAGAAGTGGACGTGCTGATCCGGCCGGAGGATATCGACATCGTTAAGCCCAAAGACGGGGTGATGCGGGGCGAGGTGAAAAGCGTTCTGTTCAAGGGTGTGCACTACGAGCTGATGGTGCAGACCCGGATCGGTACGAGCAAGACCGTAAAGATGAACGTGATTACCCAGCATGACCTGACGAACGAGCAGAACGGGGAGAAGATCAGCGCCAACGATTTCTATGTGGATTCGGATGACCTGATCAACAAGGAGCTGACGGATCAGGACTTCATCTCCATCGCCAATGCGCAGGCATGGGATGAAAGCGACCGGGATATCTCCCTGAAGCATGTGACGCACAACATTGAAAATCACCCGGGGATCTACAGCATTACCTTCGGCACGGAGAAGGGAACGGAAATTACGGTGAATGTTCACGTGGTCCATCCGGAATACGTGGAGGATGCACGGCACAATATCGGTATCAGTGCGCTGGACTTTTTCATTACGCCGGATGAGATCATGGAATCCATGGCGATCTCCACCGACCTGAAGACCTGGGCGAGCGCCGAGGCGTGGAACCTGGAGGATGATTCCCCCGTGGAGATCACGGACGTGCGGTTTGACTTTGATCCGGCAAACATCCATGAAGGCTCCTATGACATTACCTTTGCCACCCGCGGGCGTGAATACAAGATTGAGACAACTGCGCGGCTGGAGGAAGGGGACAAGGTGGGCCTGAGCTTCGGACCGGATGACATCCACGTGATGCGCAAGGAGGTGGGGGCGGATTGAAATCCTTCTTCCGGATGACGTATCCCTATATCCTGTGGATTGCCGTATTCATCGTGGCGCCGATGGTGATGATCGCGCTGTATGCGCTGACGAGATCCGGGAACAGCATGCTGACTTTTCAGTTCACGCTGGAGAACTTTGCCAAGTTTCTGAGCGACCCGACCTTCATGCGCGTTCTGTGGACCAGCCTGCGGATTGCGCTGCTGACGACGGTGTTCTGCATTCTGATCGGGTATCCGGCAGCGCTGTTCATATCGAACATGTCCGAGCGGAAGCAGACGATGATGGTGCTGCTGCTGACGCTGCCGATGTGGATCAACATGCTGCTGAAAACATATGCCTGGCGCGGCATACTGCTGAATTTTGATCTGGAGAGCGAAACGAAGGTTTTCATCGGCATGGTGTATGACTTCCTGCCGTACATGATCATCCAGATTCACACCTCCATCAGCAAGATGGATCGGAACCTGCTGATCGCCAGCTATGACCTGGGCGCCAACAAGTGGAAGACTTTCCTGAAGGTTACGCTGCCGCTGAGCGTGCCAGGGATCATCAGCGGCATCACGCTGGTCTTCCTGCCGGCGGTATCCTCCTTTGTGATTCCGAAGCTGCTGGGCGGGGGAGACTATGTACTGATCGGAAACCTGATCGAAATCTATTTCCTGCAGGCCGGGGACTGGAACTTCGGCAGCGCGATCTCCCTGATCATGGCGCTGATCATCATCGCCAGCATGTATCTGACCCGGAGAATGGACCGGAACGGACAGGAGGCGTAGGAAGTGAGAAAAAAGAAATCCACGACATTCCTGACCAGCGGATATATGGTGCTGATCCTGCTGTTCATCTATCTGCCGATCTTCTATGTGGTTCTGTTTTCCTTCAACGAAAGCAAGAGCCTGACGAAATTCACGGGCTTTTCACTCCGGTGGTATGAGAGCATGATGAATGACTCCACCATGCTGGAGAGCATCTGGTATACGGTGCTGGTGGCGGTGATTGCGACGGCCGTTTCCACGGTGGTGGGGACGATTACGGCGATCGGTCTGTCCAAGTCCCGGAGAATCATCCGTACGGCGGTGCTGGAGATCAACAACCTGCCGGTAATGAATCCGGATATCGTCACGGCCATCGGACTGATGCTCCTGTTCATCTCCGCCAATGTGCAGCTGAGCCTGACGACGCTGATCCTCAGCCATATCATGTTCTGTATTCCCTATGTGATCCTGACGATTATGCCCAAGCTGCGGCAGCTGGACGACAATGTGGCGGAGGCCGCGCTGGACCTGGGCGCCAATCCATGGCAGGCCCTGACAAAGGTGATCCTGCCCCAGATCTATCCTGCGGTGCTTTCCGGTGCGCTGATTGCCTTCTCCATGAGCTTTGATGATTTCGTGATCAGCTTTTTCACCGCCGGCGTCGGTATCAACAACATCTCGATGTACGTGTACTCCATGAAACGCTATAACCCCGGCATCAATGCGCTGTCTACGCTGATTGTTGTCGTGGTGACCCTGATCCTGATCACGGTGAACGTGATTCCGGCGATCCGGGATAAAAAAACAAAAAGAACGGAGGCAAAAAACGCATGAAGAAGATTCTCTCCCTGATCCTGACCCTGTGCCTGGCAGCCGGCCTGATTTCCGCGGCCGTTGCGGAGGACTATGACCCCGTGAAGGAATTCGGCAGCAACGTGCTGAACGTCTACAACTGGGGTGAGTATATTGACAAGGACGTGATCTCCCGCTTCGAGAAGGAGTATAAGGTGAAGGTGAATTACTCCCTGTTCTCCTCCAACGAGGAAATGTACGTCAAGCTGCAGAGCGGCGCGAGCTATGATGTGATCGTGCCCAGCGACTATATGATCGAGCGGCTGATCCGGGAAGAGAAGCTGCAGGCGATCGACAAGACCGTGGTCACGAATCTGGATCAGCTGCTGCCGGAGGTCATGGGCCTTTCCTATGATCCGGACAACACCTATTCCGTGCCATACCTGTGGCAGAATTTCGGCATCGTGTATGATACGACGAAGATTGATCCGGAGACCGTCGAGGAAAAGGGATGGGATATCTTCCTGGATCCGCAGTATGCCGGCCATGCCTACATGTATGACTCCCAGCGGGACTCCTTTATGATGGGCTTCAAGGCGCTCGGCTATTCCGCCAATACGGAGAACGAAGAAGAGATCCAGGCGGCGTACAACTGGCTGCGGGAAGTGGACAAGGCCGTGAAGCCTGCCTACGTGACGGATGAAGTGATTGATGCCATGGCGAACGGCGAGAAGTGGATGGCTGTGGTATACAGCGGCGATGCGGCGTACATTCTCTCCGAAAACGAGGATATGGGCTTCTGCGCTCCGAAGCAGGGCACCAACGTCGCCTATGACGCGATGGTGATTCCGGCCAATGCTTCCAATCCGAAGCTGGCCAACGTATTCATCAACTATGTGATCGACTATGAGAATGCACTGGCAATCTCGGAGGAGGTCGGTTACGCATCTCCCAATGCGCAGGTGCTGGAGGAGCTTTCCGGCCCGGATGGGGATTATGAAGGCAACGCCGCCTATCTGCCCCGGACCGGATATGAGAAAGATGAGGTGTACCATGACAACCAGACCCTGATGACGGAGCTGGCAGAGCTGTGGATCAAGGTCATGCTGCATGAGTAAAAAAGCCCAACAGGAAAAGGCGGCCCGGCGAGGCCGCCTTTTCTGTTGGGGTTGACGATCAGACGGAACGGTTTGCATGGTCGGCGGTCATGGCAGCGCGCTCGGCTGCTTCGCGGGCAGCCTCGGCTGCTTCCGCCGCCTTTCGGGCAGCTTCCTTTGCCCGCTCCTCCGCCTCGGCTCTGGCCTGGGCAAGCGCACCGCGGTACAGATCCAGATACTGCAGGGCGGACTTGCTCCAGGATACATCCTTCTGCATGTTCCGGCGAACCATCTCGTCCCAGTGCCACCGGTCCGTAAAGTAGAGCGTTTTGGCATCATTGATGGCGTCCAGCAGACCATCCGCCCGGTACTCGGTGAAGGTGAATCCGTTTCCGCTGTTTTCTTCCGCACGGTAAGGCTGCACCGTGTCCTTCAGACCGCCGGTTTCGCGGACGATGGGCACCGTGCCGTAGCGCATGGCGATCAGCTGTGTCAGGCCGCATGGCTCGAAAAGACTCGGCACGAGGAGTGCGTCCGCTCCGGCATAGATCAGATGCGCAAGGGTTTCGTTATAGGAAATGTAGGAACAGACGACGCCCTTGTTGTCCGCTTCGAACTGACGGAAGGAGGCTTCGTACCGCGGATCGCCGGTGCCCAGGATGACCACCTGGGTATTGCCGTCCAGCAGCTGCGGGAAGATGGCGTTGACCAGATCCAGCCCCTTCTGATCCGTCAGGCGGGAGATCAGACCCAGCACCATTTTGTGGTCGTCCGGCTCCAGATTCAGCTTCTGCTGCAGGGCACGCTTGTTGGCAATTTTCTTCTCGAGGAAGGTTTCCGCGCTGTAGGGCTCGGCCAGAAGCGTATCCGTCTCCGGATTCCAGAGGTCCGTGTCGATGCCGTTGACAATGCCGGACAGGCGATAGGAATGATACCGCAGGTGCGCGTCCAGCCATTCACCGTAGGCCGGGGTCTGGATTTCCTGCGCATAGGTGGAACTGACGGTGGTGATCCGGTCTGCGAAGGCAAGGCCGGCCTTGAACATGTTTGCGTCGCTCTCGGAAACCTTGAAGAGCGGATAGTCGAACAGCCCGTCCGGCAATCCCGTCCAGTGCTTCAGGTGATCGATGCTGCAAATCCCCTGGAAGCGAAGATTATGGATCGTCAGCACGCTGCAGGCTCTGCCGACCGGCGTGTCCGCGAAATGCGTCCGCAGATACACGGGAACGAGGGCGGCCTGCCAGTCGTGACAGTGGACGATCTCCGGAATCCATTCCAGATAGTTCAGCACAGCCAGGGAAGCCTTGGAGAAGAAGCAGTATTTCGGAATATCCTCCCACAGCCCGGTGTAGGGATTGCCCCAGTCGAAGAATTCCCGGTTGTCAATGAAGTCGTAAATCACACCGTCCATGACCATTTCCATGATGCCGACGTAGAAGGTTCTTCCGTCCCGCGAGAGATCCATCATGAAGGATCCTCTGTAGAGCGTCTGATTCTTGAATTTGTCCGGAATGCAGCGATAGTAGGGAAGAATGACCCGGACTTCGCATCCTTCGCGGGTCAGCGCCCGGGGCAGGGCGTACATGACGTCACCCAGGCCGCCGGTCTTGATGAAGGGATAGCATTCGGATCCGATGAAGGCAATCCTGGTTTTCTTGTTCTCTGCCATGATGATATCTCCTTAGCTATGATGATATTTTATGGTTCCGCATCTTCGCGGAACTTTTTCTCACATGCTTCCTCCAGGGCTTTGATGATGATTTTCAGCGTCCGGATTCGGGCGTATTTCTTGTCATTGCTTTCGATGATGAACCAGGGGGCATTTTCCGTGCTGGTCTTCTGGATCATCTCGTCCACCGCGACCTCGTACTGCGGCCATTTTTCCCGGTTGCGCCAGTCCTCATCCGTGATCTTCCACTGCTTCTCCGGAGTATTCTGCCGGTCGGTGAACCGGGCCAGCTGCGTGTCCTGATCGATATGGATCCAGAATTTGAGCACGATGGCTCCCCAGTCCGTCAACTGCCGTTCAAACTCGTTGATTTCGTTATAGGCCCGCTTCCAGTCCTTCTCGCTGCAGAAGCCTTCCAGGCGTTCCACCATCACGCGTCCGTACCAGGTGCGGTCAAAGATACAGATATGCCCGGTGCGGGGAAGCCGCGTCCAGAACCGCCACAGATACTGCCGGTTCAGCTCATGCGGTTCGGGGGAGGCGATGGGACGGACATCGAAGCCTCTCGGATCCAGCGGATAGGCAACCCGGCGGATGTTCCCACCCTTGCCTGCTGCATCCCATCCCTCGTAGCAGAGGATGACCGGGATTTTTTTCCGATAGATCACGTTATGCAGCTCGCTCAGATGCTTCTGGAGCTTTTTCAGTTCCTTGTCGTATTCCTCGTCCGGAATGGTCGGACTCAGATCCACATCCTTCAGGAGCGGCATATCGATCAGCGGGAACTTTTCCTCAAAGGGTTCGCCGCAATAGCGATCCTTCTCCAGTGCCTTGTCGATCCTGTCGACCAGCAGCTTCAGCGCGTCCCGGATGGCGGTTCTTCTCCGTTTGCCGTCCAGGATATGCCATTTGACGGCATCGGAGGTCGCTTCCATGAAGGCGTCATATGCCTTGAGATGATTCTTGTATTCCCGGTGCTGCCAGAGATCCGCTTCGGTCACGCGCCATTCCGTATCTCCGCTGCTGCACAGGTTCTCCAGACGCTCCAGCTGTTCCTTTCTGTCAATATGCAGAAAGAGCTTGAGAACCAGATATCCCCCATCCCGGAGCTGACGCTCGAACTCATTGACTGCCCGCACCCGGCGCGTGTACTCATTGGCGGTGATCTCATGGGTCAGAGACTTGCGAACGAGGCTTTCCATCCATCCGGAATCCATAAAGACGATTTTTCCGTTTTCCGGAATGGCTGTGGCGTATGGGTAGAGAAAGGGATATCTGGATTCGCTTTCCGGAATGTATGCCGGGGAAACCACGCTGTAGAACCGGGGATCGATTTCGCTGATCAGTTCCTTGATCAGGCTGCCTTTTCCGGCGGCAGCCCACCCCTCAATCAGCACCAGAACGGGGATCTTTTTCTCCCGGAGCTTCTGCTGCCGGGCCAGAAGCTCCGCACGCAGCTTCTTGATTTCCTGATCGACAGCTTTCTTGTCTTCGGGCTGGTTCTTCTCGAAATCCTTCAGCATATCTGCCTCCTGAATCCGGTGCGCAGGATGGGGCACGAAGGCCGCAGCATTCCCGCGCAGGCACGATGTAAAGTTGACTGCAAAACCCTTTCCTTTTAAAATTCGCTTTCGGTCTGACTGTTTCCTGCCGGGACTGGAAGAAATGGACATATCATTCGGAAAATGCTATACTGACACGTCAATGGTGAAAGGCGGTGGAAAGGTATGACACGGGCAGCGAGACAGATCTCCGTCTGCGCAGTGATCCTGCTGCTGGTCTGCGTATTCGGACGCCTGTTTTTTTTCAGAAGCTACGATCTGTATATGCCGCTTGAACGCTATGCGCCGAACGAGCTGCGGCAGGAGGAACTCCGGTTTACTGCGGAGGATCCCTCCGTGCTCAGTCCGGACCGGATTGTCCGGAGAGACGGCACGGCCCGGATCTCCGTATCCGCACAGGGACGGGGCGAGAGCGACCTGCAGGTGAGAGACCGGAACGGGGAAGTGGTGGACTTCCATTTCCTGCGCGTCGGGGCGTTCAATACGGTGTATGATGTGCAGACGGGCGGATTCACCGGTGACGCGATCGTTCTCGTGTCCGTGACGCTGCTCTGGCTGATCATCAGCGCGATCATGATCTGGAATTATTACCAGGCACAGGGACCGGCTTATTACTCATATTCAACCGTTTATTATGCCGGTTTTTCCATTTTTTCGCTGTTCACCGGTCTGATGATGGTTCAGTTGACGATCAGCCATTTTCTGAATCCTGTGGAGTTCAGCATGTTGTCGGTATATCAGTATATCAATGGCGCCAGCAGGGTGTTCATGGAATACACGTCGCCGTTGGTCATCCTTTTTGCGATCGGGATGGGGGTCAGCAATATCGCCCTGATCCGGCATGAGGGAAGGCGGTTCCAGAACATGCTGGGGCTGTTTGTCAGCCTCGTGCTGCTGGTGGGAGAAGGACTGGGGCTATATCTTTTTTTCCGCGATTTCATGGGATCGGAATGGGAGTACCGGGTGAATCAGACGGTGGAGAACACCTATGCCACCCTGTTTGTGTATTTCGAATGCATGCTGGCCGGCGCGGAGGTGTGCGGGATCACAGCTTCCAGAAGGCAGCCGATGGGAGAACGGGATTTTATCATCATCCTGGGCTGCCGCTTTCGCCGGGACGGGAGCCTGCCACCGCTGCTTCGCGGCAGGGTGGATAAGGCGATTGAATTCTGGAAGCATCAGAAGGAGACAGGCGGAAAGGAAGCGCATTTCATTCCGTCCGGAGGCCAGGGAAAGGATGAATCCATGCCGGAGGCCGAGGCGATGCGCCGCTATCTGATCTCCCGGGAGGTGCCGGATGATCTGATCCATCCGGAGACGAAATCCGTCAATACGTATCAGAATATGGCGTTCTCCCGGAAGGTGATGGAGGAGATCAATCCTGCGGGAACCGCCGTGTTCTCCACAACCAGCTATCACGTGTTCCGAAGTGGTGTATGGGCGGCAAGGGCCGGCCTGAAAACGGAGGGGATCGGCGCAAAAACCCGATGGTGGTTCTGGCCGAACGCGTTCATGCGGGAAGTGGCAGGCCTGATGAAAGCCCGGTGGAAACAGGAGCTCGCTTTGCTGGTTATTCTGGTTCTGTACTTTGGTGCGCTGTCCATGGCACTGTTCTGAAAGGAAAAGTCATCTGGTGAGCGGATGGCTTTTTTCACTGTTCTTGCGCTGTGTATTCCGGTCAAAAAGATTGCCAATGAGAGGCAATTCTGGTACAATGAGCTTTGGATTTTTATGCTTTCTCATAAATACATTGATCCGCAGCCGGAGGACATCTTACAGGAAACCGTCGGTTGCGGTCACCATGGAAAGGAGTCGGCGGACAAGTGAAAAATACTTTTCGCGGCGGTGTACACCCGGAGGAAAAAAAGGAACTGAGCCGGGAAGCGCGGTTGCGTCGGTTTGATCCGAAAGGGGAAATGGTTTTCCCGCTATCGCAGCACATCGGGAAACCGGCCAGGCCGCTGGTCAAAAGAGGGGACGAGGTGCGGGTCGGCCAGTGCATCGCCGAGGCGGACGGGTTTATCTCTGCTCCGATTCACTCCAGCTGTTCCGGCAAGGTGAAGACGATTGAAAAGCGCCGGGTGCTGACGGGGGCAATGGCGGAATGCATCGTGATTGACAACGACGGGCAGTTCACGCCGTTTGCAGATTATACGCAGAAGGCGGATGCTTCTGCACTGTCCAACAATGATATTCTGCAGCGGGTGCAGGACGCAGGCGTCGTCGGCCTGGGCGGAGCAGGCTTCCCCACGGCGGTCAAGCTGAAGCCGAAGAATCCGGACGATATTCGTTATGTCATCGCCAACGGCGCGGAGTGCGAACCCTATCTGACCTGCAACGATCAACTGATGCGGATTCATTCCGTGGCCATCGCGGAGGGAATGGAGCTGGTGCTTCGGCTTTTTCCGAACGCGCAGGGCGTGATCTGCATTGAGGACAACAAGCCGGAAGCGATCAGCGCTATGGAGATTGCCGTTTCGGACAAGCCCAGGATTGAGGTTCGGGCCATGGTGACCAAGTATCCCCAGGGCGGTGAGCGCAGCCTGATTCAGGCGGTGGCGGGAGTGGATTTTCCCATCACCGCGCTGCCGGCGGATGTGGGTTGCCTGGTCCAGAATGTGGGTACGCTGTATGCCATCCAGCGCGCGGTTTTGTATCAGGAACCGCTGTACAGCCAGTGCTTCACCCTTTCCGGCGAGGCCGTGCGTGAGCCTGCCAACTTCTTTGTGCGGGTGGGCACATCCTTTGCGGAGCTGCTGGAAGCAAACGGCGGCCTGATTCCCGGAACTCCGGCGGTCAAGGCGATGGCCGGCGGCCCGATGATGGGAATCCCGATCGCTGACCTGAACGTGCCGATTCAGAAGCAGAACAACGGGCTGACCGTTCTGGCGAAGGATCCTGTGGAGGAGGCAGAAGCGCTGATGACCAATTGCCTCCATTGCGGCCGCTGCACGACGGTCTGCCCGGTGGGACTGATGCCCCAGATGATGGCGGACGCGGCTGCGGCAGGGGATTTGAACCGATATGAAAAGAAGCTGTATGGGCTGGAATGTATCCAGTGCGGCAGCTGCACCTTTGCCTGCCCGGCCAAAAGGCCGCTGATGCAGGTGTTCAAACAGACCAAGGCGGAAATCATGGCCAATAAGAGAAAGGAAGGGGGCGCGAAGAAATGAATGATCTGACGCTGAATCTTTCGTCATCGCCCCATGCAAGGGACCGGTGGACAACGCCTTATATCATGCGGGTGGTGCTGCTGAGCCTGATGCCGGCGACCATCATGGGCTGCATCGTCTATGGCTGGCACGCACTGGCGATTGTGGTGCTGTCCGTGGCATCCGCGATGCTGGCGGAAGCAGTGTTCAATAAGGTTGTGCATAAACCGTCTACTGTGTGGGACGGGAGCGCGGCCGTCACAGGCCTGCTGCTGGCGCTTTCCCTGGGACCGAGAACGCCGCTGTATCTGCCGGTGATCGGATCGGTTTTTGCGATCGTGGTCGTCAAGGGCTGCTTCGGCGGTCTGGGCAAAAACTTCATCAATCCGGCGCTGGCAGCCCGGTGCTTCCTGCTGATCTCTTTTGCCAGCTCCATGGCGATTCAGCCCGTGGTGGATGCGACATCATCCGCAACGCCCATGGGCATGCTGCGGAACATGGAGGAAGTCAGCATCACGAAGATGTTCCTCGGGACAGCGGATGGTGTGATCGGCAGCTCCATCCTGGCGCTGCTGATCGGCGGACTGATCCTGTGGAGCATGGATATCATCCACGGGCAGATCTGCTTCTCCGTGCTTGGCGGATTCACGCTGTTTATCGGACTGTTCGGAGGCCAGGGATTTGACCCGAAATTCCTGCTGGCACACCTGTGCGGCGGCGGTGTCGTCATGGGTGCGTTCTTTATGGCGACAGATTATGTGACCAGCCCGGTCAGCCGGCTGGGACAGTTTATCTACGGATGCCTGATCGGCTGCCTCGGTGCGCTGTTCCGCCTGTTCGGCAATACGGCGGATTCCTTCAGCTATGCGATCATCATCGGCAATGTGATGACGCCGCTGATCGATACATATATCGTGCAGAAGCCCTTTGCCTATCGGAAGATCGGGCGGACCCGGCAAAAGACGGGAGAACCCTTCCGGATTCCGAAACCGGTCGTTGCGCTGGCGGTGATCGCGCTGATTGCCGGCGTGGCGCTCAGCGGCGTGTATTCCATGACAAAGAATTCCATTGATGAACAGGAGCAGGCAGCTCAGATTGCCTCCTACCGGGAAGCATGCCCGGAGGCGGACTCATTTGAATTCAGCGAGGAAGCGGACCGGATCCTGGCTTCCCGGGAGGGCAATAACTGGGGAACCGAATTCGGAAATACCCGGATCAATGAATTTTTTACCGCGCTGGACGCCCAGGGAGAAACGGTCGGCTACGCGGTGAGCGTTACCTCCAAAGGCTATGGCGGAGATGTGAGCCTGATCCTGGGACTGACGAAGGAAGGAGCGGTCCGGAGAATCTCCTTTACCGAGCTGAATGAGACGGCCGGCCTGGGAATGAAGGCGAAGGAACCGGCCTTCCGGGATCAGTTCGAAGGAAAAGCGGAATATGTGACCATGATCAAGGGCGCGGCAAGCGGCGAGCACGAGATCAGCGCGATCTCCGGCGCGTCCATCACATCCACCGCCGTTACCAATGCGGTGAATGCCGGCCTTGATTTCTATCGCACGGTGATGGAAGGAGGCAACTGACGATGAAGAAATATATCGAACGCCTCTGGAACGGTCTGGTCAAGGAAAACCCGGTGCTGGTGCTGATGCTGGGCATGTGCCCCGCGCTGGCGGTGTCCACCCAGGCAGCCAACGGTATCGGCATGGGCCTGAGCACGATGGCGGTGCTGGTGCTGAGCAATCTGGTGATCAGCCTACTGAGAAAAGTGATTCCGGATCAGGTTCGTCTTCCCGCGTATATTGTGATCGTAGCCAGCCTGGTGACGGTGACGGAGCTGCTGATCAAGGCGTATATTCCCAGCCTGTATGAAGCGCTCGGACTCTATATTCCCCTGATCGTCGTCAACTGCATCATCCTGGGCCGGGCAGAGGCATATGCCAACAAGCACACGCCCATGCTCTCCGTGATGGACGGCATTGGCATGGGTCTGGGCTTTACCGTGGCACTGACGATCGCCGGCGCGCTGCGCGAGATTCTGGGCAGCGGATCGGTGTTCGGCCTGCGGATTCTTCCGGAAAGCTTCGGCATGACGATCTTTATCCAGCCGCCTGGAGCGTTCCTGATCTTCGCGCTGATCATCGCGGTCATGAACGCCATCGGCATCAAGACGCGGCAGCGCGAGCTCGTTGAAAGCGACTGCGACGGCAACTGCGCCATGTGCGCCGCTGCGTGCAAGGATCAGATGAAGCCGGGAACGATCCGGCTGGACGGGGAACAGAAGAAGGAAGCTGCGGCGGCGCCCGCTGCCGGTGAAACGAAGGGAGGCGACGCGAAATGAATAAAAGCCTGATCATGATTATCGTCGCCGGCGCCCTGATCAACAACGTGGTGCTGAACCAGTTCCTGGGCATCTGCTCCTTCCTGGGCGTATCACGCCAGATGAAGGCCTCCGCGAGCCTCGGTGCTGCGGTCATCTTCGTCATTACCATCGCCTCCGCGGTGGCCAGCCTGCTGTATGATTACGTGCTGGCACCATTGGGCATGGACTTCATGAAGACGATCATCTTCATTCTGGTGATCGCCGCGCTGGTGCAGATCGTGGAAATGTTCCTGAAGAAAAAATCCCCCTCGGTCTATCAGGCCCTGGGTATCTATCTGCCGCTGATCACGACGAACTGCGCGGTGCTGGGTGTCGCGCTGACCAACGTCCAGGACGGTTACAATTTCATCGAGTGCGTAGCCAGCGGTTTCGGCACGGCGGTGGGCTACACGATCGCCATCGTGCTGCTGGCGGGAATCCGCAGCCGGATCAATGAGAAGGATATTCCGGCGCCGCTGCGGGGCGCTCCCATCGTGATGATCGCGGCCGCGCTGATGTCCATCGCTTTCATGGGCTTCGGCGGCCTGCAGCTTTGAGGGGAGGAAACGCGGAATGAATATCATTCTTTCAACGACGCTGGTGATTGCCGTGATCGGCATCATCGTCGGAGCGGGCCTTGTCTTTATGAGCCGAAAGTTTGCGGTCGAGGTGGATGAACGGGAAGTGGCCGTGCGGGAAAAACTGCCGGGCAACAACTGCGGCGCCTGCGGATATGCGGGGTGCGACGCGTTGGCGGCGGCTATCGCCTCCGGCAACGCACCGGTCAATGCCTGCCCCGTTGGCGGCGCGGCAGCGGCGGAAGCCATCGGCGACATCATGGGAACCACCGCTGCGGCGGAGGAACGGAAGGTCGCCTTCGTCGCATGCAAGGGAACCTGCGATGTGACGAAAAACCAGGGAAACTATATTGGAATCCATGACTGCCGCGCAGCGGTGCTCGCAGGACTGAACGTGACGGACTGCAATTACGGCTGCCTCGGCTTCGGCTCCTGCGCGGAGGTGTGTCCGCAGCAGGCGATTACCGTGAAAAACGGGGTAGCGGTGGTGAACCGCGCCCGCTGCGTCAGCTGCGGTCTTTGCGCGAAGGCGTGCCCCAGAGGGCTGATCTCGCTGATTCCGGAGAGCCGGATCGTGCGGGTGCAATGTTCGAACCGGGATAAGGGCCCGGCGGTCAAGAAGGTATGTTCCGCGGGCTGTATCGGGTGCGGTCTGTGCGCAAAGCAGTGTGAATCCGAAGCGATTGAGTTCGATGGTACGCTGGCGCGGGTCAATCCCGATAAGTGCACTCTGTGCGGGAAGTGCGCGGAGAAATGCCCGGTCAAGGTGATTACTCCGGCGCAGTAAGGAGGAAACGGAACAATGGATTATTTCGAGAAGAAGCAGTGGGCCCGGGCTATCTGCAGCCTGCTGGCTGCGCTGGTGATTACCATTTTCCTGTCCGGAATCATCGGAGGAAAGGAAATGACGTATCAGCTGCCTGATGCGAACGCGCCTGTGGCTGCGGATGAGAACGGAAAATGAGCAGTCGGCACTGGATCGGGCGGATCATCTGCCTGATGGTGATGATCACGCTGCTCGGAGGAGGCTGTGCCGTGGGTGAGTTTGCAGAGCAGGAATGGTATCAGGCGGCGCTGAAGGGAGCGGAAATGTCCCTGGGCAACAACTTCCGCCTGAAACAGGTGTTGGCGCGCGCTGCTTCCGGGGAACATATTACCATCGGCACCATCGGCGGATCGATTACGGAAGGCGCCGGCGCCGCCAGCTATGGAGAATGCTGGGCGTCCCGTGTGGCGGTTCGCTTCGGAAGTACCTACGGCGTGGACAGCGGCAGCAATGTGGAGCTGATCAACGCCGGCGTCGGGGGAACGGCGTCGCCGTTCGGCTATATGCGCTATGGCAGGGAGATTGTCGGTCGGGTCAGCCCGGAGGATCCGGACGGATATCCGGATCTGGTGATCGTGGAATACTCTGTCAATGACTGGCAGGAGCCGACGGGGCACCGGTGTTATGAATCCATGGTGAAGGAAATCCTGCAGCAGCCGAATCATCCGGCGGTGATTCTTCTGTTCGCCGTGTTCAAGAACGGATGGAATCTGCAGGAGGAGCTGCGGAAAATCGGCGACCGGTATGATCTGATGATGGTCTCGATCCGGGACGGAATCTATCCGCATATCGGGAAGGAGATTCCGGCGGATGATTTCTTCTTTGATGAATATCACCCGAAGTCCGCAGGGCATCGGATGATGGCAGACTGCATCATGCAGTGCATCGCTGACGCGGCGGAGGCGGAAACGTCAGCGGCGGATATCAATCTGAATGCGGAACCGGTATACGGAACGGATTTCATGGGCCTGAAAACGGTGTTTGCGGACGGGATTCCTGATGGCATTACGGTCAGCAGGGGAGGCTTCACTTCCCAGGATTTCAATGCCTATCGCAATCATCCCGTCGGACTTGTCTGCGGAACGAACTTCTATCATGATATGGGCAACCCGCCGGATCCCCTGACGGTAACCGGCACATTCAGCAGGTGTCTGATTGCCTGGAAGGCCTCGCAGGACGCCGCATTCGGCGTGGCGGAGGTTCTCGTGGACGGCGAGATCAGGGCAACGCTGAAGGGCGGGGATGGCAAATGGGGCCAGAGCGAGGTCGCACTGGTGCTGGATGAAGCGGAAGCTGCGGAGCACACCGTCGAAATCCGGGTAACGGAGCGGACGAAGAAGTTCACCGTTACGGCAATCTCAGTGAAATAATCGGAAAACATCAATAGAAAAACCGGCGCATGCGTTTGCGTCGGTTTTCGTTTTCAGGAAAAACAGGTCAGCCAACGGCGGCGGCGCCGCGTTCCATGGCCTGACGGTTGATGGGAAGCAGGTGCTCCTTTTTC
>CAMOYA010000044.1 GCA_946629635.1 uncultured Clostridia bacterium | reverse complement strand
CGGCCACAACCCCGGCCAGTACAAGGCTCACCAGAATAGTTCCCATGTTCTCGCTCAGCCAGTTCATTCTTCATCCGTCCTTCCGTCGTTCCGGTTATATCGCATTGTCCGACAGCTTCGTCGCCTCATGATACTTTCTGAAAAACAGCATGTAGATCATGCATCCCAGCACCGCCAGTGCCGCAATCAGCCCGATCACCTGCACATTTCCGGTCACTGCGCTGCCGAACTGATAAATCATCAGCGAAACCGCATAGGCAAATCCGCACTGCCACGCAATGGCGAACCATGTCCACCGCGCGCTGTTCATCTCCCGCCGGATCGCGCCGATCGCCGCGAAGCACGGCGCGCACAGCAGATTGAACACCAGGAAGGAATACGCGGCGATTCCGCTGAAGGAAGCCGCCAGATTGGCGTACGTCTGCGTTCCTCCGTACAGCGTTCCCATGGTACCCACAATGTTCTCCTTGGCGATCAGACCGGTGAAGGAGGCTACGGCCGCCTGCCAGTTACCCCAGCCCAGCGGTGAGAAGATCCAGGCGACGGCACTGCCGACCGCTGCCAGAATGGATGCATCCAGCTCATCCTCCGCCAGCATCCGGAACGCACCGTCCTTTACGCCAAACCGGCTCAGGAACCAGACGAGGATCGTGGAAAGCAGAATAATGGTTCCGGCCTTCTTGATAAAGCTCCATCCGCGTTCCCACATGGAGCGGAGCACATTGCCCACCGTCGGCCAGTGGTATGCCGGCAGCTCCATCACGAAGGGAGCGGGTTCACCCGCAAAGCGGCGGGTCTTTTTCAGAATGATACCGCTGATAATGATCGCAGCCATTCCGATGAAATATGCGCTCGTGGCCACCCACGCGGATCCGCCGAAGATCGCCCCGGCGATCATGGAGATGAATGGGATCTTCGCGCTGCAGGGAATGAACGTTGTCGTCATAATCGTCATGCGGCGGTCACGGTCACTTTCAATCGTTCTCGACGCCATGATACCGGGTACGCCGCAGCCTGTTCCGATCAGCATCGGGATAAAGGACTTGCCGCTCAGGCCAAACTTCCGGAAAATCCGGTCCAGTACGAAAGCGATCCGCGCCATGTATCCGCAGGCTTCCAGGAAAGCCAGCAGCAGGAACAGCACCAGCATCTGGGGCACAAAGCCCAGCACGGCGCCGACGCCGGCCACGATGCCCTCCAGAATCAGTCCCTTCAGCCACGGCGCAGCGTGGGCCGCATCCAGTCCGCGCTCCACCAGCACCGGGATGCCGGGAATCCATGTGCCATAATTGGCCGGATCCGGCGCGCCGATATCGGTTTTATAGCCTTCCTCCGTGCTCAGATATTCATCCACCGCCGCCTGAAGTTTCTCCCGGCCCGTATCCGGAAACTCTTCCGTCTGCAGCGTTTCCTCATCCTGGATGATATAGGTGATCCTGGCATCCTCCGGCACGGCGTCCAGCAGCTTCCCGGCAAATCCTTCCGGGTCCGCCTCATCTTTTTCCACGCCGTATGCGGTCGCAAACGCGTCGATAATGACGTCCGTATCGCCATAGCGCTCCGCGGCCGCCTCATAGGCCGCTCTGCCGTTGCCGAAGAGATAATAGCCGTCGCCGAACAGTCCGTCGTTCGCCCAGTCCGTGGCAGGCTGACCGACTCCCACCATCGAGATCCAGTATACCGCGAACATGATCACCGCAAAGATCGGCAGGCCCAGCCAGCGGTTGGTCACCACCCTGTCAATTTTGTCCGATGTGCTCATGGATCCGGCGTTATGCTTCTGATAGCAGGATTTCAGCACCTGTGCAATGTATACATACCGCTCATTCGTGATGATGCTTTCCGCATCGTCGTCCAGTTCCTTTTCCGCCGCGGCGATGTCCGCCTCGATGTGTTCCATTTTGTCCGGCGCGATCTTCAGCTGCTCCAGCACCTTTTCATCCCGTTCGAACACCTTGATGGCATACCAGCGCTGCTGTTCCTCGGGCAGGTCGTGCACCACTGCCTCCTCGATATGCGCCAGCGCGTGCTCCACCGGGCCGGAAAAGGTATGCTGCGGAACGGTCTTCGCGCTCTTCGCCGCCTCGATCGCGGCCTCGGCCGCCTGCATCACGCCTTCGCCCTTCAAAGCGGAGATCTCCATGATCCGGCATCCCAGCTGTCTGGAAAGCTCCGCCGTGTTCAGCTTGTCTCCGTTTTTCCGGATCATGTCCATCATGTTGATGGCCACGACGACCGGAATCCCAAGTTCAACCAGCTGCGTCGTCAGATACAGGTTGCGCTCCAGGTTGGTTCCGTCGATGATATTCAGGATCGCGTCCGGCCGCTCGTTGATCAGGTAGTTCCGGGCCACAACCTCCTCCAGCGTATACGGAGAAAGGCTGTAGATGCCAGGCAGGTCCGTAATCACGACGCCTTCATGCCTGCGAAGTCTTCCTTCCTTCTTCTCCACCGTTACACCGGGCCAGTTACCGACAAACTGATTGGACCCTGTCAGCGCGTTGAACAGCGTTGTTTTGCCGCTGTTCGGGTTACCCGCCAGCGCAATTCTGATATCCATCGGCCATATCCCCTTTCAGGCTCTTTATTTGATAGTTCTATTTAACTTTCCGGCTTGATATCATTCCACTTCAATGCTTTCGGCATCGGCTTTCCGAAGTGAAAGTTCGTATCCTCGAACCGTGATCTCCACCGGATCGCCCAGCGGCGCGACCTTCCGGATATAAACCTCCACGCCCCGCGTGATTCCCATATCCATGATTCTCCGCTTGACCGCTCCTTCACCGTGAATCTTCTTCACCGTCGCCGTGCCGCCCACCGGCACCTCCCGCAATGTCCGCATTGCCGTTTTCTCCTTTCAAATCATAATCCGAAGGTCCAGGGCGATCGGAAAAGCCCCGGTCGCGCCAGCGGGCGCGAAATGCTTTGTCTTATGATATGATTGCTGATCTTCAATCATAATCATATCATGATCTTCCTGGCCATCTCATCATTGATGGCCACCCGCGTTTCCTTCACCCGGACGATCACATTCCCGTTCATGGACGAGATCACCGTCGCACTCCCGCCCGGAATAAAACCAAGATTCTCCAGATGCTTCCGCACTTCCGGACTGCCGCCCACCTTGCGGATGATGTTTTCCTCTCCCGGATTGGCAAAACTCAGAGGTATCAATCCACTGCCACTCCTTTCGGGCCCAAATCAAAAAGGTCATGCTGTTAGTGTTTCCTAACTGCATGACACATTATAGTTATGCATTCCTAACTTGTCAATGATTTTTTATTGTTTTTGACCAGTTTATTGCCTTCTGTTGACGAGTTCACGGCCGCTGATTGCGGTATTCCCCCGGCGTCATCCCCGTGTATTTCTTGAAGCTCCGGGAAAAGTGCGCCACGTCCGCATATCCGGTGGCCTCTGCGATTTCATGCACTCTCGTTGCCGGATCCTTCAGCATTTTCTTCGCCTCATCGATCCGCATCCGCGCAAGCAGGTCGAAAAAAGACTGTCCCGTTTCCCGGTTCAGCAGCTTGCTCAGATGCCATTGGCTCACATATACGTGATCCGCCACCTCCGTCAGGGACAGATGCCCTTCCCGGCAGTTGTCCTGCATATACCGCAGAGCAGCCTGCACGATATGATTGCCCGCCGCGGTGACGCTTTGCGCCTCTTCGGTCTCCGGATATGCCTCTTCCGCAGGCATCCGGTCCAGCTGCTGCGTCATCCATTGGACAGCTTCCTCCAGCTCGTCCATTTTGCTGGGTTTGAGCAGATATCGGCTGACTCCCAGCCGGATCGCTTCCCGCGCATATTCAAAATCCCGGTACGCCGTCAGCACCGCCGTCTGAATCCGGGGATATTCGCTGTGGATCGCCGCCAGCATGGTCAGTCCGTCCATATTCGGCATCCGGATATCCGTCATGATGATATCCGGCCGGATCTTCCGGATCAGCTCCAGTCCGCTGATCCCGTCGTGCGCAGTACCGGCCACCTCGCATCCAAGCTTCCCCCATGGAACGACCTTTGTCAGTCCCTGAACAATCAGCCGCTCATCGTCCACCAGAACCACTCTGTACATTCCGCATCACTTCCCAAATGGATTCAGACTCATCACCGTTTCCCAGCACTCTTTTTCCGTCATTTCTCCCTCAGCCACCGCGGGAACGCACTGCAGCAGCCATGTTTCCCGGGCCTGCCGGTGCATGGCGTCCTGCAGCGGGCTGAGCATTGTCCTTCCCCGGATCATCTCCGCGGCGGATTCCGCCAGCCTCCCGGTAATCCGCTGGTTGCCAAGTCTTCGGATATGCTCCGGCTTCGTCAGCGCCGCCAGCAGCGACACCGCCGCGTCGCGCCGGTTCGGGTTGTTCCATGCCTTTCGTGTGAGATAGAACCCCATGGACACCCCGCCGATATAGCAGTCCACCGTTCCGCCATCGTTCCGGCTCGGCATGGGAAGCACCGCAACGGATTCCATCAGCTCGTCAGAAAGCATCTCCGCCATCCAGCTCCCGTCCATCCGCATGGCCGCTTCTCCCCGAATGAATTGATCAATTGCCTCGCCGTCCTCCATGGCCAGCGCGTTGTCCGCAAATGCGCCGCTTTGCCGCAGCTCCCGGATCACTCCCATCGCCTCTTCCCAGGATCCGGGCACCTCGTCCGCCGTTCCCGGCCGTTTCTGCTGTTCTTCCGCGCTTGCGCAGGAAATCACAGCCATTTCCGCCACATAGTGCGGAATGTCCGACAGGGAGGCGGAGATGGGCGTCAGCCCGTTTTCCCGGAAGATCCGGATCGCTTCGTTCAGGCTGTCCCAGCTGTCCGGCATCGGTGCCCCAAACTGTTCGAACAGGTCCAGGCGGACGTACAGTCCTTCCCAGAATCCGCGGGTGGGAACCGCATAAACCCTTCCGTCCGCCTCACGCAGCGCATCCGTCTCCGGAAGATCCAGCTCCGGATAAGCTTCGTTGATCTCATCGAGCGCCACGACCCGGGACAGGATCGGTGCGGAATCCGCCCCGGCGGCAAAAAAGAACAGGATATCCGGCTCATTGCCGGCCGCGAAATCGTTCAGCACTGATGTCTTCCATGCCTCATTGCTGGTATGGGAATTGTCCTCAACCCGGTTTCCGGTGTCCGCCTCGTATTCCCGCAGAATATCCACGTATGCCTCCGCCGCCGGATCTGAGCCGGAGAAGCAGGTCACTGTCCGAAGTGTGATCCCGCCCTCCGCCATGGCGGAGCCGATCATCATCAGACCGGCGCATAGCACAGTCAGTATTCTTTTGCCTTTCATGGCTTTCATCTCTCCTCTTCCCTCTGCTCCTGAGGAATCCGGATCCGAACAGTGGTCTCCGCGCCGGCTTCCACTTCGATGGAAACGTCCCGGCCATAGATCAGCCGAAGCCGGTTGACGATATTGGCCAGTGCCAGATGCTCTCCCGTATTCGAGCCCTGCAGCGCCGCGTCGATTCGCGCCCGGTCCTCCGGCGTGATTCCCTTTCCGGTATTGGCAATCTCCAGCTGTAAAAACGGTCCGTCCAGCCTCGCCCGGATGGTGATCATGCCTCCGCCGGCCGGCGCGATCCCGTGCTCCACCGCATTTTCCAGCAGCGGCTGAACCGTCATCAGCGGCAGGGATGCCTCCGCTGCTTCCCCGGCCATCTCTCTCCGGATCTCAAGCGCATTTCCGAATCGCTGTTCCACGAAGAAGATGTAGGCGTCCGCCACCTCCATCTCCTCCCGAAGCGCCACCAGCCTCCGGTTGTCCCGGGCCATCGCCGCATTCAGCAGCACGGACAGGGAGGTCACCATCGCTGAAACGGATTCCGCTCCCTCAATCCTTGCCTGCCAGTTGATATCCTCCAGCGCGTTGTTGATGAAGTGCGGATTGATGCGGCTCTGCAGCGCCAGAATCTGCGCATTCTTCAGCTCCAGCTCCTCCCGATAGGTCCGGTTGATCAGCTCCTCCAGACGGATGGACATCTTCGAAAAGGCCGCTCCAAGGTTCCCCAGCTCATCTCCGCCGCGCATGGGCACGGTCACGCCCAGCTCCCCGGCCTCGATGCGCCGGGAGGCATCCGACAGCAGCTGCACCGGGCGGATGATCCGCCTCCGTACGTACTGCAGAATCAGGAACAGCACCGGAATCATGATCAGGAACAGCAGGATCGTCAGGCTCCGGTACATCTCGTATTCCCTGTACTGCTCGCGCCGGTCCATGGTCAGCATCATGTGAAAGTCATAATCCGCTTCCCATGCGCTGCGGACATACCGCAGCTGCCTGCCGTTTTCGTCCTCCGACAGCCCGCCCGGCAATTTGCTCCAGTCCGGATCCGGTTCGCCAAACTGATCCAGCCACAGCGTTGCGGTTCCGTGCATGTCCTTTTCCAGCTGATTCATCGCGCTGAACAGCTGATCCTCCTGAACCTGCAGCACCAGCATGCCGAACCGTTCCATCCGCAGATCCAGCAGGTTCCGGATCAGCAGCATCTCCCCCTGCCATTGGGTGAAGCGGCACCGCGTGTCCAGATCCTCGCCCGCTTCCATGGCGAACTGCCGCAGGGCCTGCATGGAGGCGGCGCTTCCGTTCTTCCCGGATCCGGCGACTGCCAGCAGCTCCGGCCTCTCCACGGGGAAGAACACCGCATATCCGAACATGGTTTCGCGGCTGTACTTGCGGTTCAGATAGTTCCGGCTCAGCCGCAGAAACTCCGAATCACCGAACTCGCCTTCTTCCCATTGCCGCCAGATTTCCGTCAGCTCGCCGTCATATGTCGCGTCCCGGATCAGCTCAATCGCCCGGTCAATGTTCCCCATCGTCAGCGACCAGGCATTTTCCGCCCCGGATGTAATGGCCGCCTCCGTTCTCCGCTGCATGGAGGGAAGCAGCACGGCCCGGTTGTACAGGCCCAGCAGCAGTGCCGGAATCAGGTAGCACAGGGAAAGAATCACCATCAGCTGCACGCGAAGGCTGCGGATTCCCCGCCGGACGCCTTCCCGGCGCCCGGGCATCCCTTTCTCCCTTTCCGTCATGCCGCAATCCCTCCGTTTTCTTCTTACTCAATACCTGCAAACGTCGCCATGATTTTCAC
Organism: uncultured Clostridia bacterium; assembly: GCA_946629635.1. GTDB lineage: Bacteria > Bacillota > Clostridia > Christensenellales > Aristaeellaceae > Aristaeella. The sequence goes on along the minus strand of CAMOYA010000044.1, from coordinate 8,627 downwards.
CAGCTCGTCCGCCTTTTCCCGCGTCTCCGCCTCCGCAAAGATTCTGACCCGCGGCTCCGTGCCGGAGAAGCGGAGGATCACCCATCCGCCGGGAAGATAGACCTTGCATCCGTCCGCATAGCTGACCCTCTCCGGTTTATCCGGAAATGCAGGCAGCTGCTGTTCGATCATCATCCGGTTCCGGATTTCTTCCTTTTTCTCCTCCGTCAGCGCCCAGTCATATTCCGCCATGTGCATTTCCCCGAACCGCTCATAGAGATTCCGGACCAGTTCGCTCAGTGCCTTCCCGGTCACCGCCATCATTTCCACCAGCAGACTGGCGGCATACAGGCCGTCCTTTCCCGAAATATGCCCGCGAACCGTCAGCCCGCCCGAGGATTCCCCGCCGATCACCGCATCGTAGCGGTCCATCCCGGCGGAAATATGCTTGAATCCCACCGGCACCTCGATGCACTGCTGCCCGTAGGCCGCAGCAATCCGATCCAGCAGATGCGTCGTGGCAATGTTGCGCACGGCCGCCCCGCGCCATCCCCGGTATTCCAGCAGATACCAGTACAGCAGCGCCAGCACCTCATTGGCGTTCACGTATCTCCCGTGCTCGTCGATGATGCCCAGCCGGTCAGCGTCCCCGTCCGTGGCGATTCCCACGTCCGCGTTGTGCTCCTTCACCGCGTACTGCAGATCCACCAGCGTTTCCGGATTCGGCGCCGGCAGATGTCTCCCGAAGAATGCGTCATGCCGGTCGTTGATCACATCCACGTCGCATCGGGATGTATACAGAATCGTCAGCAGCCCCGTCAGGCTGACGCCGAACATGGGATCCAGCACGATGCGCAGTCTCCGCTTCCGGATGGCCTCCGTATCCACCTGCTTCAGAATGGAATCCAGGTAAGGGTCGCGGGGATCGATCAGCTCCACGCTTCCTTCCGCGATCGCCCGGTCGAAAGGAACGCTGCGAATCTCCGCGGAGTCCAGCCGGTTGGCCTCCGCCTCCAGCGCGTCGGTCACTTCCTCCGCCGCGTCCCGCCCGCCGGATGTAAAAACCTTGATGCCGTTGTAGATCGCCGGATTGTGGCTGGCGGTCACCATTGCTCCGTAAGGCAGTCCCAGCCGCTTGACGGTGAACATTACCTGCGGCGTCGGACAGGACAGGTTCACAAAGCGAACGTGCACGCCTTCCCCGGCCAGCACCTCGCACATCCAGATGCATGCTTCCCGGCTCAGAAAGCGCCGGTCATACCCCACGCATACGCCTTGCTCCGCACAGCCCTCCCGCTGCATCCGGCGGGCCAGCGCCGCGGCAATCCGCCGGATATTCTCCCGGGTAAACCCGTCGCCGATCACAGCGCGCCATCCGCCTGTTCCGAATGATACCATCTTGTTTTTCTCCTCTTCTATCTTTTCCCCGTAAATCTGATTTTTCCTGCAAAAGGATCATCACATCAGCACATCGATCGTGTGAATTCCTTCTTCAAAAGCGGGAATGAACGCTGCCTTTTCCCCGTCCACGCGGATCTCCCTCACGCCTTTTTCCATGTGCCGCGGATTCCTGACACGGATGCGGTACAGGGCGCCCCGCCAGTTCCTCTCCGCCTCAAATCCGTCCCACTCCGCAGGAATACACGGATCCACCGTCAGCCGGTCAAATTCCGGACGGATGCCCAGCATATACCGCGTTGCCGCGTAATAGGCCCAGCCGGATGAACCCGTCATGAAAGGATGTCTGGCCCGTCCGAACGCGCTGTGATCCCGGCCCATGATGAACTGGCAATATGTGTAAGGCTCCGCCTGGCGGATTTCCATCATATCATTCTGGTTCTCCGGCAGCAGCGCATCGTAGAACTTCATGGCTCTCTCACCGCGTCCGAGCATGCATTCCGCCACCCATGCCCATGGATTCGGATGGCTGAAAATCGCTCCGTTTTCCTTTACACCGGGATAAACCCGGGTGATGAACCCGATACTGTCGTCCCGCTTCGTAAAGGAGGGAGCATTCAGCATCAGCCCGTAAGGCGTATACAGCCACTCATCCACGGCATCCATGCAGCGGATACCCTGTTCCCGGTCCGCTGTCCCGGAGACCACGGCCCATGTGTTGCTCTCCATATGAACCTTGCCTTCCGCCGCCTCGTGGCTGCCGATGGCTTTCCCCGCAGCGGTAAATCCCCGCAGGAACCAGTCTCCGTCCCACAGCGTTTCCCGGCAGATCCGCTCCATGTTTTCCTTTTTGATTGTGTATTGCGCAATATCCTCCTGCCTTCCGAGCGCCCTCGCCGCATCCAGGAAATGGTTCGTTGCCCAGATCAGCAGGAATGCAACCATCGCGCTCTCTCCGCCGCCCAGGTTCAGACAGTCGTTCCAGTCCGCCCGCAATCCCAGCGTCACCCCGTGAGCACCCACATGGCTGTAGGAAAAATCCAGCGCGGCTTTCATATGTTCCCAGACGGTGCCTTCTCCCTCATCCGCAAATGGAATGGACTGGTCAAAAAAGCTGAGTTCTCCGCTTTCCCGTACGTTTTCGACGATTGCCGGAATCAGCCACAGCGCGTCATCCGCGCAGGCGTCCTTCAGCCCGTGCAGCATGCTCTTCCGGTCCGCCTCCGGAATCACTGTCGGAGATTTGTTTTCCTCCCTTTCGCCCTTTTCCAGGACCTCCGGATCGAACAGATGCAGCCCATACCCTGCCTTCATCTGACCGTGCAGCAGCTGACGGATCCTCTTCCGGCACATGTCCGGCTCCGCCTGGGGGATACACATGGCATCCTGTGCCGTATCCCGGTATCCCAGTCCGGTGCGTCCGCCCACCTCGATGAAGGAGGAGAAGCGGGAAAACAGCACGTTGATCTCGCTCTGGTACAGGTTCCATATATTCAGGGACCGGTTCATGTTCTCATGGGGAGTCCGGACCTGCAGCCGCCCCAGCTTTTCATCCCAGAAGTGTTTCAGCGCGGCAAAGGCCCGGTCGCAGCCCGCTTCATCGTATCGTTTCCTTGCTTTTTCTGCCGATTCACCCCGTCCGGTACCCAGATAAAACAGGATCCGGGCCTCCCCGCCGGGCGCCAGCGTCAGTTTCCGCCGCAGCGCGCCGCATGGATTGCCGCCCATCTCCAGTGATCCGGTCATGTGTCCCGTCTCAACGGCACCGGGATTCCGCTCCGTCCGATATGGACCGATGAAGCTTTCGCGCACGCCTTCAAATCCGTCCGGAATAAAATTGCCCGCAAAGAACTGCCATGCGTTTTCTTCATAGTGCAGTTCGCACAGCACCGCATCCTGCTCATAATGGGATCCGGCAGCATACAGGCTCATCTGGAAGTTCTGGTTGTCCATATCAATCTCATGGAAGGAGAACTCCACATATCCGAAGACGCTCAGGTTTCTCTCCCGATTCGACTCATTCCGGATCCGGACGTCGAAGATTTCCACCGGATCCTCTCCGGATTGTTCCTCCCGGGGAATGAACAGCGTTTCACTGGCATCGATTCCTTCATATTTACATTGATAAACGGAATAGCTCAGTCCGTGCCGTGCTTCGTACTCCGCCCTTTCAAGGGGAATTCCGGTCGGCTGCCAGCTGACGGACCAGTATTTTCCGCTTTCGTCATCCCGAAGGTATACATAATGTCCGGGCTGATCCATCGGCACGCCGTTGGGCCGAAACCGGGTAATCCGGTGATGCTGGGGACTGTCCAGCCAGCTGTATCCGCCGGCCAGGTGATTGATCACCGTTCCCATCCGTTCCGTTCCCAGATAGTTGGTCATGGATACCGGTACATCCACCCGGTCGATCACATACTCCCGGGCTTCATCGTCAAAATAGCCGTATCGCATCTTTTCTCCTCCATTGCCGTTTCAGATAAAATCTGTTGTCCGGTTTCGGTTTCCTTTGTCCCTATTCTATCAGAACTGTTCCCCAAATAGAATGAACCGTCTTGTTCTTTATTGTCTGCACTTGGCAAAACCACCATCACAATCACAGACAACAATTGCCAACCCTGGATAATGACAATCGTCCTGTCTTTTTTGTACAATTCAGTCACCAGATGAGACAAGGCAGTGAAAGGAGAAGAACCGTCCAATGACTACCGTCCAGCAAAGAGCCATCCATTCCCGGCGCCGCAGGCAGTCCCGCGCCGCGATCAAAAGGAGCTTCTGGCTGACCACCATGGTCCTTCCCGGAGCCGTCTGGCTGCTGCTGATCCGCTACCTGCCCATGTTCGGCATCACCATTGCCTTCAAGAACTATCGTGCTTTCCGGCCGAACACCTTCTGGAACAATATTGTCCGGAGTGAGTTTGTCGGTCTGAAAAACTTCGAATTCCTCAAATCTCCGGACACGCTGGTCATGGTGCGGAACACCCTGGGATACAACCTCCTCTGGATCCTTCTGGGGCTGGTCATCTCCGTGGCCTTCGCCATCATGATGAGCGAGCTGACCAGCAAATTCATGGCCAAGACCTATCAGACCATGATGTTCTTCCCTTATTTCCTGTCCTGGGTTGTCGCCAGCTATTTCGTCCTGGCTTTCCTGGATCCGACCAGCGGAATGATCCCCTCCATGCAGAAGGCCGCCGGTCAGACCGTTACCAGCTTCTATCATGAAACCCGCTGGTGGCCGTTGATCCTGACGCTGTGCAATCTCTGGAAAAATCTTGGGTATTCCTCAGTCCTCTATCTGGCTGCCATTACCGGCATCGATACAACCCAGTACGAGGCCGCTGCGGTGGATGGAGCCAGCAAGTGGCAGCAGATTCGCCACGTCACCCTGCCGAATCTTCGCCCGATGATCGTCATTCTGCTGATCATGAACATCGGAAAAATCTTCAATGCCGATTTCGGACTTTTCTACAACGTGCCCCAGAATTCCGGTTCCCTGTATCCCGTTACCCAGGTGGTCGATACCTACGTGTACCGGGCCTACGCCAACACCCACAACCTGGGCATGAGCGCGGCCGCAGGCTTCCTGCAGAGCGCGGTCGGCCTGATCTGCATCGTTGCCGCCAACGCCGTCGTCCGCAAAATCGACCCGGACAGCTCGCTGTTCTGACCTCCCTGGTCGCGCCCGCAGGCGCGAAATCCGCCTGAAGGATCATGCGCGCCGGTTCGGTTCATCCTTCTGATTATGAGTGATTCATCAATAAGGAGAATAAAATGACAACACTCTCACCCACCCACCGAAAGCTCCGGATCGGCAGCCATTCCCTGAACCGCTTCAGCCCGGGCACGCAGGCCGTCTTTCACGTCCTTCTGGCGCTGTTCTCCCTGATCTGTATCATTCCCTTTGTTTTCGTCATTATTATCTCCTTCAGCTCGGAGGAAAGCATCCGCCAGATCGGTTATTCCTTCCGCCCGCTATCCTGGAGTCTGGACGCCTTTGCCTATACATTCAGACTCGGAGATGCACTATGGCGCAGCTACTTCAATTCCTTCCTGATCACGCTGACCGGAACCGCACTCAGTGTCGCGCTGACCGTGCTTTATGCCTATCCTCTTTTCCGCCGGGATTACCAGTACAGAGGATTCTTCAACTTCCTCAGCTTCTTTACGATGATCTTCGGCGGCGGTCTGGTTCCCACCTTCGTCATCTGCAAGAGCGTGCTGGGCATGAGCGATAACTACGCCGCCCTGATTGTGCCGATGCTTTTCAGCCCCTTCAACGTGATCATCATGCGCACATTCCTGCGCACCACCGTTCCCATGGAGCTGATCGAGGCCGCCACGATCGACGGCAGCGGCGAGTATTCGACCCTGATCCGGATCGTCCTCCCGGTCATGAAGCCCGGCATCGCCACCGTGGCCCTGCTGGTAGCCCTGGGATACTGGAATGAATGGTTCCTGAGTCTTTTGTACCTGAACAAGAACATGGAGATCATGCCCCTGCAGTATCTGCTCATGCGCATGCAGCGCAATGCGGATTTCCTGGCCCGGAATTCCTCCATGATCGGCGCGGATGCCAGCCGGGCAGCCGCCCAGCTCCCCTCCCAGTCCCTGAAGATGGCCCTCGTCGTCTTCATCGTGGTCCCGATTGCCTGCGCCTATCCCTTCTTCCAGCGCTACGTCATCGCCGGCCTCACCGTCGGTTCAGTCAAAGGGTAAGCGGACGCAGATGCGTCTGAAAATAAAAATACTTAAGGAGGAAACCCTGTATGAAGAAGTTCCTGTCCCTGATCCTCGCCTTCGCGATGATCCTGTCCGTCGCCGCCATCGCGCACGCGGACGACCTGCCCGTCATCACCATCATGTTCCACGGCAGCAATGTTTCCGACGACTCCGCCGTCCTGGAGAAGGTCAATGAATACATTGCGGACAAAGTCGGTGCGAAGCTGGAAGTCATCTGGGGAACCTGGGGCGATTTCGATGAGAAAGCCGTCAATGCCCTGGTTTCCAGCGACAGCGATGTCGACATGGTGTTCACCTGCTCCTGGAGCGCGGATGAATACAACAGCTACGCCAAGCAGGGCTATTTCGTCAAGCTGGACGACATGATCGCCGAATACGGCGACGCCCTGAAGGCCGCCATCCCGGAAAGCCTGATGCAGGCCGCGACCATTGAAGGCGCGGACGGCATGGGGATCTATGCGATCAACGGCTTCAAGGATACCGCCACCCAGAACACCTGGGACATCAACGTGACCCTGCTGAACGAACTGGGCTATACCCTGGACGATGTCAAAAACCTCGGCTTCTTCGGCTGGGATGAAATCTTCGCCAAGGCGAAGGAAGTCAAGGGCGACAGCTTCTATCCCTTCCTGGTCGAGCCCATGGTCGCGGAGCGCATGGTAACCAATTCCGTCATCATCGCCGGCGATTCCGGTTCCGTGAACCTGCTGTCCCTGTATCTGAATCCGGAGGATGTGTCGAAGGACGGCGCCTATGGCAATGTGCTCCTGAACAAGTTCGCCACCCCTGAATACAAGGCCTTCGCGGAGCAGATGCGGAAATACTACCAGGCCGGTTACATCGATCCCGCCCTGTCCGTTGCCGAAACCTCCAATGATGCCCGCACCAATCACCAGAAGGAAGCTTCCTACCTGATCGGCACCCAGTCCTACGCCTATGGCTATGAGTACTCTGCGGATGTCCTCTCCCGCGGCGTGGAAGTCACCTTCCTGCCCTGCACCGATCCCTATGTGGACACCACAGCCTCCCAGGGCGCCATGGTCGCGATCAACTCCGCTTCCGAGCATCCCGTGGAAAGCTTCAAATTCCTGGCCCTGCTCAACAGTGATCCCTATCTGATGACCCTGCTGAACTACGGCGTGGAGGGTATTCATTACACGCTGGATGAAAACGGACTGGTCGTCTTCGATGACGCTGCCCGCGCCACCTACAGCCCCTGGACCAACGGCATGGGCAATGTCACCATCCTGCCCGACACTGCTGCTGAAGGCAAGGGCTTCCGCGCCGCCTTCCAGGCCTACTACGCCGGCGCGAAGGGCATTCCTTCCCTGGGCTTCGTGTTTGACAACTCCGCCGTCAGCAATGAGATGGCTGCCCTGGCCAATGTCGCTGCTCAGTATGCACTGCCGCTCGACTGCGGCGCCGTCGACCCGGAGACCGAACTGCCGAAGTTCCTGGATGCGCTGAATGCCGCCGGCATGGAAACCTACCTGGCCGCCGCGAACGATCAGCTGTCCGCCTACCTGGCCAAGTAATATCCCGACAAAAACCGCTGGGGTGCCTTTCGGCACCCCAGTCTTTTGTTTCGCCATTCAGTCTCCGGTAAATGCGCTTCTTTTATTCTGGCCCGAAGGTCCAGGGCGATCGGAAAGCCCCGGTCATCTCCGTGCGCGGTGCCCGCGCGATTTCCTGATCCGCAGGCGCGAAATCACCCCTCAGGTCCCCAGCAGATGCGCACACTCGCTTCTGAACGAAATATAAGCCTGATCCCCCACCTGCCAGGTCTTCCGCCCGATCGGACAGTTGTCCGCAATCTTCACCAGCGTATCGCCGACCCTGACATGATAGTTCTGATAGGAGCCCATAAAGCAGCTCAGCTCCACCGTGCACGGAAGCATTCCATGATCCCCGATCTCAATCGCTTCCGGCCTCAGAACGATCTTCCCGTTTCCGGTCTCTCCCTGAGCGGATCTCACCAGTACCTTTCTTCCATTCACCTCGGCCACGGTATCCTCGCCTTCCCGCCCGACGATCCTGCATGGCAGGAAGTTGCACTCTCCGATGAAATCGGCCACGAATTCACTGCAGGGATGATAATAAATTTCCATCGGCGAACCCATCTGGGCAATCACGCCATCCTTCATCAGGATGATGTTGTCGGAGATCGCCATCGCCTCGGACTGATCGTGCGTCACATAGATCGCCGTGATCCCCAGTGTCTGCTGAATCCGCCGGATCTCCGTCCGCATCTGCACCCGCAGCTTGGCGTCCAGATTGCTCAGCGGTTCGTCAAACAGCAGCACCCCGGGTTCCACCACCAGGGCCCGAGCCAGCGCGACGCGCTGCTGCTGTCCGCCGGAAAGCTGGTTGGTCATCCGGCTCTCCATGTCGCTCAGCTCGACCAGCTTCAGAATCCGCGTGACCTTCTCCCGGATCTGATCCTTGGGCACCTTGCGCAGCTTCAGCCCGTAAGCCACGTTGTCAAACACATTATAGTGCGGAAACAG
>CAMOYA010000043.1 GCA_946629635.1 uncultured Clostridia bacterium | reverse complement strand
CCTTCTTGGTCAGGGGCTGATACTGGTGATAGCATCCGCCGTCCCGGAACTGGGTCGCGGCGATGTCCAGGATTCTCTCCCGGGCGCGCTCCGGAATCTGATGAACGAAGCCAAGCAGATCCTGGCTGGAATCGCGGAAGCCCATGCCGCGGCCGATACCGCTTTCAAACATGGACGTGCTGCGGCTCATATTGAAGGTCACCATGCACTGGTAAGGATTCCAGATGTTGACCATGCGGTTCAGCTTCTCTTCCCCGGACTTGAGGATGTAGGCGCTGAGCAGGTTGTCCCAGTGCTTCTTCAGGGCATCAAAGGCCGCCGCGATCTGATCGTCCGTGCTCAGCTGCGCGAGCATTTCCTTCGCGGGCTTCTTGTTGATCACGCCCTTGCTTTCCCATTTTTCCTCCACAGGAAGCTCGACATAGCCCAGGACGAAGTTGAACTTCTTCACCTCTCCGGCTTCCAGGTGAACGCGGATCTGATGCGATGCGATCGGCTGCCATCCGGAGGCGTATGAATTGCCCATCTTTCCGCTGACAACCGCCTGTGGATTCTCGAATCCGTTATACATCCCCAGGAAGGTTTCCATATCCGTGTCAAATCCGTCAATCGGGGTGTTCACGGCATAGAAGGAATAATGATTGCGACGCTCGCGGTATTCCGTTTTATGGTAGATCACGCCGTCGACAACTTCGACTTCACCGGTGGAGAAATTCCGCTGGAAGTTCAGCATGTCGTCCTGCGCGTTCCACAGGCAGAACTCGACAAAGCTGGTCAGAATGACATCCTTCGCCTTGCCGCTCTCGTTCTCCATCGTGATCTGGTGCACTTCCGCGTCATATCCCATCGGAACAAAGCTCAGCTGGGACACCTTCAGGCCGTTCTTTTTGCCCGTGATCACGGTATATCCCATGCCATGGCGGCAGGAATATTCATCCAGCTCCGTTTTGACCGGCTTCCAGCCGGGATTCCATACGGTATCGCCGTCCTTGATATAGAAATAACGGCCGCCGTTGTCCACGGGCATATTGTTGTACCGGTACCGGGTGATCCGGCGCAGCCTTGCATCGCGGTAGAAGCAGTAACCGCCGGCTGTATTGCTGATAATGCCGAAGAATTTTTCACATCCAAGATAGTTGATCCACGGATACGGAGTCCGCGGAGTATCGATCACATACTCCCGCGCCTTGTCGTCGAAGTGACCAAATTTCATGAACAAGCCCCTCCTGCAATATATGGCCGTATTCAGCCGTTCTTTTGACAAAGTATACCACTTTCCGATGGCGGTGTAAACGTTTTCCTGTTCACTTACTTTGTTTTTTCCAGATACTCCTCATAGTTGCACAGATAATCCGAAATCGTTCCGTCCGCCCTGATCTCGATGATCCGGTCCGCCACCGTGGAGATGAACTGGTGATCCTGGCTGGTAAAGATGACGTTGCCCGGGAAATTAATCAGTCCGTTGTTGACCGCGGTGATGGATTCCAGATCCAGATGGTTGGTGGGTTGATCGAGCATCAGGAAGTTGGCGCCGGAAAGCATCATCCGGCTGAGCATGCAGCGCACCTTTTCCCCGCCGGAAAGCACGTTCACGGGCTTGTATACGTCATCCCCACTGAACAGCATCCGTCCCAGGAAGCCGCGCATGTATGTTTCCAGCTGTTCCGGCGAATACTGTGCGAACCACTGCATCATCGACATGTCGCAGCCGTCGAAGTACTTGCTGTTATCCTTGGGGAAATAGCTCGTCGAAATGGTCACGCCCCACTTTACCGTTCCGCTGTCCGGCTGGATCTCCTCCGCCAGGATCCGGAAAAGCGCGGTTTCCGCCTGCTCGTTGCCGACCAGTGCGATCTTCTGCCCCTTGGTGACCAGGAAGGAGACATCCTTCAGCAGCTGGACGCCGTCCTGGGTATAGTTCAGGTTCGTCACCTGAAGGATATCCTTGCCGGCCTCCCGGTCCGGCGTAAAGCTGACCCACGGATACCGCCGGCTGGATGCCGGCATCTGTTCAATGGTCAGCTGATCCAGCAGCTTGCGGCGGCTGGTCGCCTGCTTGGCCTTGCTCTTGTTGCTCGAAAACCGCTGAATGAACGCCTGCAGCTCGCGGATCTTGTCCTCCCTGCGCTTCTTCTGGTCATTCATCAGGGCCTGCATCATCTTGCTGGATTCATACCAGAAATCATAGTTGCCGACGTACAGCTTCACCTGGTTATAGTCAATATCCACGATATGCGTGCAGATATTGTTCAGGAACCAGCGGTCATGGCTGACGACGATCAGCGTGCCCGGGAACTCCATCAGGAAGTCTTCCAGCCAGGCGACGGAGCGGTTGTCCAGGTTGTTGGTCGGCTCATCCAGCAGCAGGATATCCGGATTCCCGAACAGGGCCTGTGCCAGCAGCACCTTGAATTTATCCCCTGCCTGCAGGTCCGCCATCATGGAATAGTGCTCCTCCGACGGGATGCCCAGGCCGGTCAGGAGCGTGGCCGCGTCGCTTTCCGCGTTCCAGCCGTCCATCTCGGCAAACTCGCCCTCCAGCTCCGCGGCCTTCTCGCCGTCCGCCTCGCTGAAGTCCGGTTTGGCATACAGCGCGTCCTTCTCCTTCATGATGTCATACAGCCGCTGGTTGCCCATGATCACCGTGTCCAGCACGGGATACGCGTCATACATGAACTGATCCTGCTTCAGGGTGCTCATACGCTCCGTCGGCGGAATGGAAACGGAACCGGTCGTCGGTTCGAGCTCCCCGCTGAGTATTTTCAGAAAGGTGGACTTGCCGGCGCCGTTCGCGCCGATGATGCCGTAGCAGTTGCCGGGCAGGAACTTCAGATCCGCCCCGGAGAACAGCTTCTGGCCGCCAAAGGTAAGGGATACATTGCTGACTGTAATCATCGGTTATCTCCTGTTCATCCTCATTTATTCCGCTGCCAGGCGGAGCAGCGCATTGGCATAGATTCTGGCTGCCTTCATCATCCTGTCCAGGTCCACAAACTCGTTCGCCTGATGGGCCACGTCCTCATCATCCGGGAAGCTGGCACCGAAGGCAACGCCTTCCTCAAGTACCTTGGCATAGGTCCCGCCGCCGGTGGAAACCGCACTGGCTTCTTCGCCCGTCTCCTCGCTGTACGCCGCGAGCAGCTGGCTGACCAGTTCACTTTCCGCAGGCACATGATGCGCTACCTTCATCTCCAGCGTCTCCACTTCAAAGCCCGGGAGATGCATGCAGGCGGAATCCCGCAGGGCTTTCAGATCCGCATTTACCGGGCAGCGCATATCCAGGGTACCCATCCAGTATCCGTCTTCCAGGTGGAGGATGCCCATGTTGCACGTCAGCGCTCCGGAAACATCATCGCGGCAGGCGCATCCCAGACCGCTGCCGTCGCTTGTCATCCCCACCGCCTCCGCCAGCGTCCGGACCGGCCCTTCCACACCGAGCGCGCTCAGCAGGCATACCATCATGCCGATGGCGTTCCGTCTGCCTTCCGGATGGGCCGAATGCCCGGTAATTCCGATCGTCGTGATCTCGACGCCCTTATCCGTCACCCGGGCCTCCACCGGCAGGTTATGCGCCTTTCCCCACTCAGCCGCCTTCTCCGCCAGCTCCGCTCCGCCTTCCACCAATGCCCGGCTCTCGCCCGGGATCACGTTCAGCCGGTCTCCGGTCGCCATGCTGATCACCTGCAGTCCGGACTTCGCCGCCGGCGCGCGGAAGCGGAGATGCAGCATCGCCTTTTCCGTGTTGATGACCGGGAAGGAGGCGTCCGGGCTGAAGCCTATCTTCGGGATCTGCGTATGGGCCGTATAGTAGGCCATGTCCTCCCATCCCGACTCCTCGTCGCAGCCCAGGATCATCCGGATGCTCCGCTTCAGGGGGATACCGGCTTCCCGGATCGCTTTCATCGCGAACAGCGCGGCCAGAGAGGGCCCCTTGTCGTCGCTGGTGCCTCTGCCGAACATCTTTCCCTCCGCGATCTCCGCACCGAAGGGCGGATAGGTCCATCCGTCCCCGACGGGAACCACGTCCAGATGTCCCAGCACGGCAATCTTTTCCTCCGCATCTCCCAGGGTGATGTCGCACGCATACCCGTCAAATCCGCGGACGGCAAAGCCCATTTTCTCCGCATCCGCCATGGCCCTGTCCAGCATCCGCCGGACCTCCCGGCCGAACGGCGCCCCATCCGCCTTTTCTCCCTTCACGCTGGGGATGCGGACCCACTCCTGAAGCAGGCGGACATATTCTTCCCGATAGCTTTCAAGCAGCCCGGAAACCTTCTGGTTCATTGGTTCATTCTTCCTTTCGTTAAAAAGCATTTCTCGGATCGCGGTTCTGCTTCTTCGGCGCGTCCGGATCGATATATTCGATCTCGATCCTCTCGAATGATACGCTTTCGAAGAACGCGTCCGGCAGAAACCGCGTCATACCGAATTCATTCCATTCCCGCTCGTTCTTGTCCAGCCAGAGCGGCTCCGGCAGATCCAGTTCATGGCACGCCTCATGGAGGGCATCATGAACGCCTTCCCGGTCGCATGGAACCGTCGTCTGTTTTTCCGTCCGGTGATGCCGGATGATTTTCACCCATAACGCGCTTGCCATCGGATGATCATTCCTTTCCGCCCGTCTGTTCTGCCTCCCGCCAGCGGATCACTGCCTCCACAGCCGGTGCATTCATCCCCTTCACCTGCCTGAGCTCCTCCGGGCTGGCCTGTCGGATCGCTTTCAGACTCCCGAAGGTCCTGAGCAGCGCCTTTCTTCTCTCCGGCCCGATGCCCGGGATATCCTCCAGCCGGGAGTGGATGGATGCCTTGCCGCGCAGCGTTCTGTGATGGATGATGCCGAAGCGGTGCGCCTCATCCCGGATCCGCTGGACCAGCTGCAGCTCCGGCGTCCTGTGATCCAGCAGGATCGGCTCCTCCGCATCCGGCAGCCAGATTTCCTCCCGTTTCTCCGCCAGGCCGAACATGCAGGGAATCTCCGCCCCCTGATCCGCAATCGCCTGTCGCGCGAAGCGCAGCTGCTGTGGCCCGCCGTCGATCAGGATCAGGTCCGGCAGATCGCGGAATTTCGCATCCGCCGCTCCCTCCCGGATCTCCTTTGCCGCATGGGCATACCGCCGGCTGAGCGTTTCATACAGCGAGGCAAAATCGTTCGCGCCCTCGACGCTTTTGATCCGGAAGTGACGGTATTCCTTTCTTTCCGGAACGCCGTTGATGAAAACCACCATGGCGGCCACGCTCTGCTCGCCCTGGGTATTGGATATATCGTACCCCTCGATCCGGCGGGGAAAGTGATCCATTCCCAGGATCCGCCCAAGCTTCTCTGCGGCGCCCGTCGTCCGCTCCTCCCGGACCGTTCTCCGGGCGTTCCGCTTCTCAAGCGCATCCCGGGCATTCTTTTCCGCAAGGAGCACCAGCTCATGCTTCTCGCCCCGCCGCGGCGTCGCGACGGTCACCGCGCTGCCCTTCTTCTGCCGCAGCCATGTTTCCAGCTGATCCGCCGAACCCTCCGGCAGTGTCTGAATCAGCACGTTCCGGGGAATCAGCCCGGCCGTTTCATAATACTGCGTGATGAAGGAGGCCAGCACCTCGCCGGCATCCTCCCCGCCCTCGCCGGGAAGGGAAAAATGGTCTCCGCCGACCATCCGTCCGCCGCGGATGTACAGAATTTCCACCATGGCATCCAGCCCGTCCTGCGCCACGGCGATGAGATCCTGCTCGCTCCGGTCCGTCCGGGCGGCGATCTGCCGTTCCATCATTCCCTCGACGTCCCGGATCTTGTCCCGGATCCGGGCGGCCTTTTCGTACCGCATCACGGATGCGGCTTCGTTCATATCCTTCCGGAGCCGCGCGAGCACCTGCTCATAGTCGCCTCCGAGAAAGTTCAGCACGCCACCGATCATGTCCCGGTAGTCTTCCTCGGAGCACTTTCCCGCGCACGGCGCGAGGCAGCGCCCGATGTCATAGTTCACGCAGGGGCGCCGGGGCGTTTTCGGTGGCAGCTCCTGGCGGCAGGACCGGATCGGAAACACATCGCGCACCGCCTCCATGACCTGCCGCACGGCGCTCGCGCCGATATACGGCCCGAAATACCGGGCGCCGTCCTTCTCCATTTTCCGGCAGATCTCCAGCCGGGGAAACGGCACGCGCATATTCACCTTCAGATAGGGATAATGCTTGTCATCCTTCAGCAGGATGTTATAGTACGGCCGGTGCAGCTTGATCAGGTTGCATTCCAGAATCAGCGCTTCCAGATTCGTCTCGCACAGCAGAATGTCAAAATCATCGATATGACTGATCATGGCCTCCACCTTCGGCGTGTGCGCAGTGTCGCGGAAATAACTGCGCACCCTGTTCTTCAGGTTGACAGCCTTGCCGACATAGATGATCTCTCCCGCCCGGTCCTTCATCAGGTAGCACCCGGGCGAATCCGGCAGCATCCGGATTTTCTCCTCCAGTTTTTCTCCCCAGTATTTCATCCGGTTTCCTTATTCCATCCCGTCCAGTGTCCGCCGGAGCTCATCCAGCGCGTTCTGCAGATTGGTCTGATATTCCCCGGTGTCCATCCCCGTGGTCAGATAGCTCAGATAGCGGTCCACCGTATTCTGCAGCGTCATGATCTGATCCTCGGCAACGAGCTGTCTCCCGCTTTCCTGCCCCATGTACACCGCATTGAGGACCCGGATCGCGTACAGATTGCTCCGGATCCGGGCGAGAATCGCCGCCGAATCCGCTCCGGCATTGCGGCTCAGACTCGTTGTCAGCCGGATCGCCTCATCGCATTCGGACTGGATCCGATGGATATAAAGGGTTCGCTCCCCCTGCCTGTACTGAATGGCCGGAACAGCGATCACCGCGAGCGCGGCCACAGCCGCAAGCAGCATCAGGATCACCAGATTGCGGATCCGGTTCCGCTTGACCATCAGATGCGGCGCACCTTCTCCATTGACCTGGGAGTATCTTCTGTACATGCCTTGCCTCCACACCCAGCCAGATTTTCCCTTTATTTTACCATACAAGCTTTTTTTCGTAAAGCAAAGCGCCGGGATGGATCTCCCGGCGCTTTTTTCTGTACTCAGCCCTGCTTCTGCTTATGCTTGGGATTCTCGCAAATCACCATCACACGGCCCTTGCGCTTGATAATTTTGCACTTTTCGCAGATGGGTTTCACAGACGGACGAACCTTCATCGTCGTTCCCTCCTTCTCAGGATCAGTTTTTGCTGCGCCAGGTGATCCGACCGCGGGTCAGATCATAGGGCGAAAGTTCAATCGTTACCTTATCGCCGGGATAGATCCGGATGAAATTCATCCGCATTTTGCCGGAGATATGCGCCAGAATCTGGTGGCCGTTCTGCAGTTCCACCTGAAACATGGCATTCGGCAAAGCTTCAATCACCTTGCCTTCCATTTCGATCACGTCGCTCTTGGACAAAAATTCAGCCCCCCTTGCACAGCGAGCGTTCCACGGCGAATCCGTTATCTTCCAGTGCCCTTCGCAGGTCGCTGTCCTGAATGGGCCCGCCTTCCGGCCGGATCGCATCCAGATTCAGCAGCACCGGTTTCGCACGCAGATGTTTTATCTTTTTCTTCTTGGGACCGGCCAGCCGGTGAGTCCGCCCGTCGGCGATTCTCACGCAGTCCGTCCCCTCAGTTCCGATCACAAGGAAGAAGCCTCCCCTGTCTCTCCCCTGAGTGCTTTCCACCACGCGTCCTCTTTCGAATGAGAAGGGTTCCTTCATGCCTTTGCCCCCCAGTCAAAACCGGGCAGCGTCAGGATCTCCGGATAACCTTCCTCCGTGATCGCGATGGTGTGTTCATAATGCGCGCACCAGGAATGGTCCACCGTTCTGGCACACCAGCCATCGTCATCGATGGTCAGATGCCAGTCGCCCATCGCGATCATGGGTTCCACGGCGATGGTCATTCCCCTGCGCAGTCTCAGTCCTCTTCCGGGATCCCCGTAGTTGAACACCGCTGGATCTTCGTGCATTTCCCGGCCGATTCCGTGGCCGGTAAACTCTCTGATCGCTGAGAAGCCGTTCGCCCTGGCGTGGGCATCAATCGCATGACCCACATCCCCGAGCCTGTTCCCGACGACGCACTCGCGCACGCCCTTCCAGAAACATTCCTCCGTCACGCGGATCAGCTTTTCGGCTTCCGGGCTGATCTTCCCGACGCCGGCGGTAAACGCCGAATCCGCCTGCCATCCGTCCAGAAGGAGCGTGCAGTCGATGCTGACGATGTCCCCTTCCTTCAGGATGCGCTTCTCGCTCGGAATGCCGTGGACCACTTCATCGTTGATGCTTGCACAGATGGAGCAGGGATATCCTTCATAATGGAGTTCGGAAGGAATCGCGTGGTTTTTTCGGATCAGCTTTTCAGCCAGCACATCCAGTTCGGCAGTCGATACGCCCGGTCTGATCGCCAGGCGAACCTCATCCTCCACCTCCCGGAGAATTTTGCCGGCATCCCGCATCTTTCCGATCTGCGACGGATTCTTCAGACTGATCATGCCTTCGCTCCCAGTGCATTCATGATGGCAGCAAACGTACGGTCCAGTCCCTGGGCACCGTCCACCTTCTTCAGCAGTCCCTTCTTCTCATAGAAGCCGATCAGGGGCGCAGTCTGGGCGTGGTATACTTCCAGCCGGTTCAGCACGGTTTCCGCCTTATCATCATTCCGCTGCACCAGATCGTCTCCGCACTTTGCGCACTTCGTTTCACCGTTCAGCATGCTGATGTGATAGGTGGCACCGCACTTGAGGCACACGCGCCGTCCGCTCAGCCGGTCCACAAGCACCTGATCCGCCACGTCCAGCTCAATGACGCTGTCAATGGTGGCAAAGGTTTCCAGTGCTTCAGCCTGCGGAACCGTGCGGGGAAATCCGTCCAGAATGTACCCATTCTGACAGTCTTCCATCGCCAGCCGTTCCTTCACGATGTCGATGATGACGTCATCCGGAACCAGCTGACCCGCGTCAATAAAGCTTTTTGCCTTCAGACCGGTTTCCGTTCCTTCCTTCATCGCCCGGCGAAGAATATCACCGGTCGAGATCTGGGGAATGTTCAGTGCATCACAGATTTTCTGCGCCTGTGTGCCCTTGCCGGCCCCGGGAGGGCCAAGGAAAATGATGTTCATGCTGATACCCTCCTTATGTAGTGTCGAACCGAATCCGGAGCCGAACCGGGCGGAAGCCACGCGCCCTCGGGAGCTGAGGCTTCCCGCCTGATCCGTCTCCGTTCATTCCGATTACATGAAACCGATATTGTCCATATCCATATCGATGCCACGCACGCTCATCTCGCCCTGGATGGTGCGGATGGTTTCCAGCGATACGCTGACAGCGATCAGGATCGAGCTGGCAGCGAAGGGAACGCTGACGCCCGCCAGACGGAGCAGCAGCGTCGGCACCGCGGCCAGAACGGCCAGGAAAAGTGCTGCAAAGAGATTCAACCGGCCCACGATGTTCTGCAGATACTGGCGAACGTTTTTTCCCCGCTGTCCGGGAATGACGGCGCCCTGCTGCTGCAGCTGTTCCGCCTGCTGCTTCGGATCGAAGCTGATGGAGGAATAGAAGAACGTGAAGGCGATGATCAGCAGGGCGGATACGATCATGTACCACACGCTGCCGGTGTACATCGTCCGGTTCCACCACATGGTGAAACCGCCGTTGGGATTGATCAGCTGCGCAATCGTTCCCGGGAATGCCAGGAAGCTGTACGCAAAGATCAGAGGCAGAACACCGACGGAAACGACCTTCAGGCTCATATGGGTGCTCTGTCCGCCGTAAACCCGGCGGCCCTTCACCTGCTTGGAGATCTGAAGCGGAATTCTCCGCTCACCCAGCTCGACGAAGGTCACCACAACGGTCATGATGATCGCCGTAACGATGATTCCGATCACGTTGACCCATCCGCTGGTCGTACCCTGGGTCACCGCAGTGGAGAACCCGGATACGATTCCGTTGAACAGGTTGGAGATAATACCGACAAAGATCAGGAGCGACACGCCGTTTCCGACGCCCTTTTCAGTAACCCGCTCGCCGATCCACATGGCCAGCGCAGTACCGCCCGCCATGCTCACGCCGACCAGCACATAGGCCAGCCAGCCAAGCCGCGCGGTATCAATACCGCCGAGGCCGCGCACCAGGCCGATCGCCTGCAGCGCAGCCAGACCGACCGTGACATACCGGGTGATCCGGTTGATCTTCTGCCGTCCGTCTTCTTCCTTGCTCAGCCGCTCCAGCGCGGGAATCGCGATGGTCAGCAGCTGCATGATAATGCTGGCATTGATGTAGGGCGTAATACCCATCGCCATCAGTGTCATCTGGCTGAAGGCGTTACCGGTCATCATGTTGACCAGGTCCAGCAGCGGCAGATTCTTCAGATCGCTGTTGATGGAATTCACATCGACGCCGGGAGCGGGAATAACGCTCACCAGGCGGTACAGGAGCAGCATCAGGAAGGTGTAGATAATCTTCCGGCGCAGCTCCGGGATCTTCCACATTTTACGGATGCTTTCGACCATGTCAGATCACCTCGGCCTTTCCGCCGACGGCTTCAATCTTTTCTTTCGCACTGGCGGTGAATTTCGCCGCCTGCACGGTCAGTTTCTTCGTCAGTTCACCGCCGCCGAGAATCTTCACTCCGTCCAGCTCCTTGCGGATGATGCGCTTTTCGAGCAGCGCCTGCGCGTTCACAACCGCGCCATCCTCAAAGGCTTCCAGACGTTCAATGTTCACTTCGGCATATTCGGTGCCGAACACATTGTTGAATCCGCGCTTGGGAACCCGGCGGTACAGAGGCATCTGGCCGCCTTCGAATCCGGGCCGCTTGCCGCCGCCGCTGCGGGCCTTGGCGCCCTTGTGACCTTTACCGGAGGTCTTGCCCAGACCTGATCCGCTTCCGCGGCCCAGCCGCTTCGGAGAGGCGGTGGAGCCTTCGGCGGGATGCAATTCATGCAGTTTCATGGGGTGTCCCCTCCTTTACTCGTCAACTTCCTCAACCTTCACCATGTGCTTCACGGCGAAGATCTGTCCGCGGATCGCCGGATTGTCCGGCTGAACCACACTGTGTCCAACTTTCCGCAGACCCAGGGCGGCAACTGTCGCCTTGTGCTTGGGCAGGCTGGCGATCGGAGACTTCACCAGTGTAATCTTCAGTTTCATCTCGTTTCTCCTCCTCAGCCCAGAATTTCTTCCACGGTCTTGCCGCGCATCTTCGCAACCTGCTCCGCGCTCCGCACCTGCTTGAGGGCTTCCAGCGTCGCCTTGACCATGTTGATCGGATTGTTGGTTCCGAAGCTCTTGGTCCGGATATCCTTCACTCCGGCCAGTTCCAGCACTGCACGGGCAGCGCCGCCGGCAATCACGCCCGTTCCTTCGGGAGCGGGGAGCAGCACGGACTTGGCGGTGGAGTAATAGCCGGTCATTTCATGCGGAATCGTGGTGCCGTCCAGCGGCACGTTTATCAGGTGCTTTTTCGCGTCTTCATTCGCCTTGCGGATGGCTTCCGGAATTTCGGCAGCCTTGCCCATGCCGGCGCCAACGCGGCCATTCTCGTCGCCAACGACCACCAGTGCGCTGAACCGCATGTTGCGGCCGCCCTTGACGGTCTTGCTGACACGGTTTACGGCAACCAGACGCTCTTTGAATTCGCTGACCTGTTCAAACCGTTGTTGCATCTTGCGTTGTCCTCCTTATCAGAATTCAAGTCCGGCTTCCCGGGCACCGTCGGCGACACTCGCCACACGGCCGGTATACATGTAACCGCCCCGGTCGAAGACCACAGCCTTGATGCCGGCCTGGACAGCGCGCTCAGCGATGAGCTTGCCCACCAGTTTGGCAGCGCCCTTCTTGTCCACTTCCTCCAGCTGACCCTTCAGCGCGGGATCCATCGTGGATGCGCTGACGAGCGTTACGCCCTTCACATCATCGATGATCTGAGCCTGGATATGCTTGTTGGAGCGATATACGCTCAGACGCGGTACCTCGGGGGTGCCGCTGATCTTTTTCCGAACACGCGCGTGACGGATCACGCGAATCTCGTTCCGGTCACGTTTCTTAAACATCTGCAGTCACTCCCTCTCTTACTTACCGGTCTTGCCTTCCTTGCGGCGGATATGCTCGTTCTGATACTTGATGCCCTTGCCCAGATACGGTTCAGGCTTCCGGATCGCACGGATGTCCGCGGCAAGATTGCCAACCTGCTGTTTGTTGCTTCCCTTCACCACGATCGTGGTCTGGTTCGGGGTTTCAAAGCTGATTCCTTCCGGCGCTTCCAGAACGACGGGATGGCTGAAGCCGATGTTGATCGTCAGCGTCTTTCCGCCTTCCGCGGCCGCGCGGTAACCGGTACCCACCAGTTCCAGCGTCTTGGCGAAGCCGTCGGTTACGCCCACCACCATGTTGTGCACCAGGGCCCGATACAGGCCGTGCATGGCTTTGTGGGGCTTATTGTCCGTGGGACGGGTCAGGGTCAGGGTGTTCCCTTCCTGATTCAGTTTGATGTCGGGATTCACCTGCTGGCTGAGGGTGCCCTTCGGGCCCTTCACCGTCACCAGGTTGTTCTCGTCCACCGTCACCGTCACGCCCGCGGGTACTGTGATCGGAAGATTTCCGATTCGAGACATGTTCTCATTCCTCCTCTTTCAAGCGTGTCGGCTTTATTACCAGATGTAGGCCAGCACTTCGCCGCCGATCGCAGCCTTCCGCGCTTCCCGATCGGTCATCAGCCCCTTGCTGGTGGAGATGATCGCAATGCCCAGACCGCCCAGAACCTTGGGCAGCTCTTCGCTGCGGGCATACACCCGCAGACCGGGCTTGGAGATGCGCTTGAGACCCGCGATCACGGGAGTCTGCTTGCCATCCACGTATTTCAGCGTGATTTTGATTTCGCCCTGCAGACCGTCATCGATAAAATCCACAGCCTTGATATAGCCTTCGTTCAGAAGGATCTTGGCGATAGCTTTCTTCGTATTGCTGGCGGGCATCGTTACGGCGTCATGCCGCGCGACCTGTCCGTTGCGGATGCGGGTGAGCATATCGGCGATGGGATCGTTCACTACCATGGTTGTAAACCTCCTTCTTCGGTATTCTTCCCCGCTTACCAGCTGGCCTTGCGGACACCGGGGATTTGGCCCTTATAGGCCAGCTCTCTGAAACAGATACGGCATACGCCATACTTGCGAAGCACGCTGTGAGGCCGTCCGCAGATACGGCAACGGGTGTAGGCGCGCGTGGAGAACTTCGGGGCTCTCTGCTGCTTGAGTTTCATGCTCAGTTTCGCCATTGTCTCTTCCTCCTCCTTACGCCTGTTCGAAGGGCATGCCCAGAGCCGCGAGCAGCTCCTTGCATTCTTCGTCCGTCTTCGCCGTCGTGACAAAAACGATTTCCATACCGCGGATCTTTTCCACCTTGTCGTACTCGATTTCGGGGAAGAGCAGCTGTTCGCGGATGCCCAGCGAATAGTTGCCGCGGCCGTCAAACGCCTTTGCACTCACGCCGCGGAAGTCGCGCACGCGGGGCAGGGCAACGGAAACCAGCTTGTCCATGAATTCTTCCATCCGAGCGCCGCGCAGGGTAACCTTCGCGCCGACGTTCATGCCTTCGCGGACCTTGAAGTTTGCAATGCTCTTCTTGGCCTTGGTGACCATGGGCTTCTGACCGGCGATCGCCGTCAGCTCGTTCACAGCCATTTCCATCGCTTTGGCATTATCCTTGCAGTCGCCCAGACCCATGTTGATCACGATCTTGGCGAGCCGCGGGATTTCCATGACGTTCTTGTAGCCGAACTTCTGCTTCAGGGCAGGAACCGCCTCGGCTACGTATTTTTCTTTAATGCGTGTTGCCATGTGGCTTTTCCTCCTTATCAGTCAATATCGGCTCCGCACTTCTTGCAAACGCGGATCATGCTGCGGGTGGCCTTGCCGTTTTCGCCAACGCCCTTTTCAATCTTGTGGCTCACGCGGGTTGCCTTGCCGCACTTGGGGCATACCAGCATCACGTTGCTCGCGTCGATGGGCATATCCTTGTGAATGATGCCACCGGGCTGCTGCGCGTTGCGGGCCTTCTGATGCTTCGTTACGGTATTCACGCCTTCAACCGTCACGCGGTTCAGCTTCGGGAAAGCGGCGGTAATCTTGCCCTTCTTGCCCTTGTCCTTTCCGGTGATGACGATTACGGTGTCTTTGCTCTTTACATGCATTTGCCGTCCGCCTCCTTACAGTACTTCGGGAGCCAGGGAGACGATCTTCATGAAGTCCCTCTCACGCAGCTCGCGCGCCACAGGCCCAAAGATACGGGTCCCGCGGGGCATATTCTGGTCATTGATGATGACGGCGGCGTTATCATCGAACTTGATGTAGCTGCCATCGGGGCGGCGCTTGTTCTTGCGCATCCGGACGATCACGGCCTTGACGACCTCGCCCTTCTTCACGGTGCCGCCGGGGGTTGCGGTTTTGACGCTGGCAACGATGACATCACCGATGCTGCCGTCACGCCGGAATGAACCGCCCAGAACACGGATGCACATGATTTCCTTCGCGCCGGAATTATCGGCTACTTTAAGCCGGGTTTGCGGCTGAATCATTGCGTTTTCCTCCTGTTATTTCAATCGCCGTTTCCATTTCGAACCTTCTTCGAATGGACGGCTGCCGATTCGCTCACACTACCAACCTGGTTGAATTACTTCGCCTTTTCGATGATCTCAACCAGGCGCCAGCGCTTATCCTTGCTCAGCGGGCGGGTTTCCATCACGCGGATGGTATCTCCGATGCCGCATTCATTGTTTTCGTCATGAACCTTCAGCTTGCTGGTCTGATTCATGATCTTTCCGTACAGCGGATGACGCACGCGGGTCTTGATCTGGATGACACAGGTCTTGTCCATCTTGTCGCTGACCACAACGCCGATCCGGGTTTTACGCAGTCCTCTTTCTTCCATGGTTCCAGCTGCCTCCTTTCCCATTCTCAGGCCTCATCCTTCTGGCGAAGAATGGTCTTGCACCGTGCGATGTCCCGTTTGACTTCGCTCAGGCGCATGGTATTCTGCAGCTGGCCGGTGGCGAGCTGGAAGCGAAGGCCGAACAGCTCGCTCTTCAGTTCCTTTACCTTGCCTTCCAGCTGTTCCACGGTCATGGAGCTCAATTCGCTTGCCTTCATGCTTCTTCACCACCCGCTTCAGTCTTGGGTTCCGCATCTTTCATGAGGAACTTGGTCTTCAGAGGCAGCTTGTGGCTGGCCAGACGGAGCGCTTCGCGGGCGGTCTCTTCAGGCACGCCGGCGATTTCGAACAGCACTCTGCCGGGCTTGACCACGGCTACCCAGTACTCGGGAGCACCTTTACCGGAACCCATGCGGGTCTCGGCGGGCTTCGCCGTTACAGGCTTGTCCGGGAAAATCTTGATCCACACCTGACCGCCACGCTTGGTGTAACGGGTCAGTGCAATACGTGCGGCTTCAATCTGCTGGCTGGTCACCCAGTGGGGCTCCATGGCCTGCAGGCCGAATTCACCGTAAGCCAGCACATTGCCGCGCTGGGCCTTGCCCTTCATGCGGCCGCGGAACTGCTTCCGGTGCTTTACTCTCTTGGGCATCAACATAGCTTACTTTCCCTCCTTCCCGGCAGGGGCCTTCTTGGCCTTGGGCAGGATCTGTCCCTTGTAGATCCAGACCTTGATTCCCAGCCGGCCGTAGGTGGTCTTCGCTTCGGCGAAACCGTAGTCGATGTTCGCGCGCAGCGTCTGCAGCGGAATGCTGCCTTCATGATAATGTTCGCTCCGGGCGATGTCCGCGCCGCCCAGACGGCCGCTGACGGAGGTCTTGATTCCCTTGACGCCGGGGATCTTCATGCTCCGCTGCTGCGCCTGCTTCATGGCCCGACGGAAGCTGATCCGTTTTTCCAGCTGCTGCGCGATGTTCTCCGCCACCAGCTGCGCATCCGCATCGGGCTGCTTGATCTCCATCACGTTGATGTGGCAGGGACGGCCGAGGAACTCGGTGATGTTCCGCTTCAGTTCTTCGATTCCGGCGCCGCCGCGGCCGATGATCATGCCGGGCTTGGCAGTGAAGATGTTCACCGTCATCGTCTGCGCGGTCCGTTCGATGTCAATATGGCTGATACCGGTGGAGTAGTACTTTTCCTTCAGCATCTTACGAAGCTTGTAGTCTTCCACCAGGTTGTTCGCAAAATCCTTCTTCGGGGCATACCAGCGGGTGCTCCAGTCGTAGATCACTCCGACCCGTGCGCCGTGGGGATTTACTTTCTGACCCATGTCCTTTCCTCCTTCGCCTTACTTCTGGTCCAGCACCACGCTGATGTGGCTGGTGCGCTTG
>CAMOYA010000042.1 GCA_946629635.1 uncultured Clostridia bacterium | reverse complement strand
CCTGAATGAGAAGAACCAGATCATCTCCGAGGAGAAGGGCTTCGATGCCACCACCATCACCGAGGAAGACATCGCGACCTACGGTCTGGGCGAATAATCCCGGATGAACCGGAACTGAAGTGAAACACCGCGCGGTGCGGAGCCGCGGAGCAATCCGCTCTCCGCACCGCGCCTTTTTGAAAGGGGAGCAGGGAATGGAAGAGATCTTACTGACCATGCGGGGAATCTGCAAGTCCTTTCCCGGCGTCAGGGCGCTGGACAAGGTGAACTTTACGCTGCGCAAAGGGGAAATCCATGCCCTCATGGGGGAAAACGGCGCGGGAAAATCCACCCTGATCAAGGTGCTGACCGGGGTATATCCCAAGGATGAGGGCGAGATCCGCGTGGAGGACCGCCCGATATCCATTCACTCTCCCCAGGATGCCCAGAAAAACGGCATATCCACCGTGTATCAGGAAATCACCCTGTGCCCGAATCTGACCGTGGCGGAAAACATGTTCATCGGCCGGACGGAGGGCGTGGGGGTCAACTGGAAGCAGATGGAGAAGCGGACGGGCGAGCTGCTGTCCGGCCTGGGCATTCCGGCCCGGCCGAAGCAGCAGCTGGGCTCCTGCTCCATCGCCGTGCAGCAGATGGTGGCCATCGCCCGGGCTGTGGACGCGCAGTGCAAGGTGCTGATCCTGGACGAGCCGACCTCCTCCCTGGACGACAAGGAGGTGGAGATGCTCTTCCGGCTGATGCGGGATCTGAAGAGCCGCGGCGTCGGCATCATCTTCGTGACCCATTTCCTGGAGCAGGTCTACGCGGTCAGCGACCGGATCACCGTGCTCCGCAACGGGGTGCTGGTGGGCGAGTTCAAGGTGGAAAACCTGCCGCAGGTGGAGCTGGTTTCCCGCATGATGGGCAAGGAGCTGGAGGGCCTGAGCGATCTGGAAAAGGAAAAGAGCGCCGGCGCGCTGGAGGGCGAAACGCTCTATCAGGCGGAGCAGCTGAGCAGCACGGAGGCCAGGCCCTTCGATTTCCGGATTGCCAAGGGTGAAGTCAACGGGTTTACCGGCCTTCTGGGCTCCGGCCGCAGCGAGAGCGTGCGCGCGATCTTCGCGGCGGACCGGGTCACCGGCGGAAAGGTGCGGATGAACGGAAAGCCGGTGAATGTCACTTCGCCGTATCAGGCGATGAAGGCCGGCATCGGCTATCTGCCGGAGGATCGGAAGCGGGACGGCATCATCGCCGATCTGTCCGTCCGGGAAAACATCATCCTGGCGATGCAGGTCATGAAGGGCTTCTTCCATCCGCTGAGCAAAAAGCAGATGGAGGAGTTTGCGGACGAGTATATCCGGGCGCTGGAAATCAAAACGGCCAGCCAGGACACGCCGGTGGGCAGCCTTTCCGGCGGCAACCAGCAGAAGGTGATTCTGGCCCGCTGGCTGCTGACCCATCCGCAGTACCTGATCCTCGACGAGCCTACGCGGGGCATCGACGTGGGCACCAAGACGGAGATTCAGCGGCTGGTGCTGAAGCTGGCCGAGGAGGGGATGAGCGTCACGTTCATTTCCTCCGAAATCGAGGAGATGCTGCGGACCTGCAGCCGGCTGATCGTCATGCGCGACCGCAAGATCGTCGGCGAGCTGCGGGGCAGCGAGCTGACCCAGTCCAACGTCATGTACACCATCGCGGGAGGAGGCAAGGAAAATGGCTGAGCAAAAGAAAAATCTGTTCTTTTACAGGAATTCCCAGCTGATCGTCCCGCTGGTGGCCATCGGGCTTTTGCTGGTGTTCAATCTGATCCGGGATCCCTCGTTCTTTTCCGTCAGCATCGGTACGAACAATGACGGCAACCCCGTGCTCCAGGGCAACCTGGTCAGCATTCTCAACGGCGCGTCGGAGCTGGCCATCCTGGCGATGGGCATGACGCTGGTCACCGCGGCCTCCGGCGGCCAGGATATTTCCGTCGGCTGCCTGGCGGCCATCGCCGGCAGCGTGTTCGTCAAGGTGCTCCGGGCGGGGGAGATCACCGGGTGGTCCGTCGCGCTGGGCATCCTGCTGTGCTGCCTGGTGGCGATGGTATTCGGGTGCTTCAACGGCACGCTGGTTTCCGTCTTCAAAATCCAGCCGATGATCGCGACGCTGATCCTGTTCACCTGCGGCCGGTCCATCGCCTACTGGATCAACGGCGGCGCAACGCCGACGGTCTCCAGCCCGATCATCACGGCGATCGGCAGCTTCATCCCCGGCATTCCGGTGCCGACTCCGATTCTGATTGTGATCCTGGTGGGCATTCTGTTCACCGTCGCGTTCCGGCTCACGACGCTGCGGCTGTATATTCAGACCGTGGGCATCAATCAGGGCGCGGCGAAGCTGAACGGCATCAATCCGCTGCGGATCAAGCTCCTGGCCTTCATCATCCTGGGCGCCTGCTGCTCCGTTTCCGGCGTCATCGGCGTCAGCCGCCTGAGCCTGATCAACCATGAGACGCTGCTGCTGAACGTGGAAATGGACGCGATTCTGGCGGTGGCCATCGGCGGCAACAATCTGGGCGGCGGCAAGTTCAACATGATCGGATCCATCCTGGGCGCCTATGCGATCCAGGCGCTGACGATCACGCTCTATGCCATGAAGGTGCCTTCGACGGACGTCAAGGCGTACAAGGCAATCGTCATCATCCTGCTGGTGGTGCTGGGCAGCCCGGTGGTCAAGGACGCCTTCCGCCGCCTCAGGATCCGCCTGAGCGGCGGAAGGCTGACGGCCGGAAAGGGGGCGCTCTGACATGACAGCGGTAAGCAGTACGGCGGCGCCGGCCCGGCGCCGGGAACCCATTTCGAACGCGAATCTGCTCACGTGCATCTCCGTCGGCATCTTCCTGCTGATGTACATCACGGCGATCATCACCCTGGGCGGCGGCTTCAACAAGCCGCAGCAGATCTTCGATATCCTGAACAACAACGCGCACCTGATCATCATCGCCTGCGCCCTGACCATCGTCATGATCAACGGGTCGATTGATATCTCCGTGGCCGGCGTCGTGGCCCTGGTATCCATGGTCACCGTCATGTTCCTGAAGGGAAAGCTCTGGCCGGCGGAGGGCATGAGCGACGGCGTGCGCGTGGCGCTGGCGGCCTGTATCGCCCTGGGCATCGGCCTGCTGTTCGGCCTGGTGCAGGGCGCGCTGATTGCCTATCTGGATATCCAGCCGTTTATCGTCACGCTGGCCGGCATGTTCTTTGCCCGCGGGATGATTACGATCGTCAGCGTCGATCCGCTGCAGCTGACGGTGAAGGAGGAACCCGGCATTCTGGAGATCATCCAGAAGCGGATTGAAATGTATTTCCTCGGCTCGCCCAACAAGAAGGGCGTGATCATTCCGGCCCGGATGGAGATCGGCGTGATCGTGGCGCTGCTGGTGGTGATCATCATCGCGGTGATGCTGCGCAAGTCGAAGCTGGGCCGGCACTTCTACGCCGTCGGCGGAAACCGGCAGAGCGCGCTGATGCTGGGCATCAATGTCCGGAAGACACGCTTTTCCGCGCACCTGATCAGCAGCCTGCTGGCGGGGCTTGCGGGATTCGTCTTCATGATGCATAATGTATCCGGCAATGCCACGAACGCCACCGCGGGGGAGATGGACGCCATCGCCTCCTCCATCATTGGCGGCACGCTGCTGTCCGGCGGTGTCGGCAACGTGATCGGTACCTTCTTCGGCGTCATGATTCTGGCGACGATCAAGCTGATCGTCGTGGCCTCCGGCCTGCGGGAGCCCTGGTGGCAGACGATCACGACCGGTGCGATGCTGTGCTTCTTCATCCTGCTCCAGAGCGTGATCCTCAGCCGCCGCGGCAAGGGCCGTCCCGCCCTCCCGGCCTGGATGAAATTCAGAAAAGAATAAACAATCACGCATCAGGGGAACGGCTTCTCATGCCGTTCCCCTGATTCAAAGAAAGGTGGCCATCACACGATGCCCTGGTTCCAGCGCAAAAAAACGGTCTCCCCAGTAACCCGCTTCGATCCCGAACGCTATACCCCCATCATCCGCTGCTCCATCTGCACCGGGGAAAAGAGCGCGGGCTTCCGCGACCGGACCACCGGGCGGGTGGAGGAAATCATGCTGATCCGGGATGACCGGGATCTGGCGGATTTCCGGGCGCAGTACGGAATCGAGGGCAAAATTGAGGAGGTTTACTGACGCCCGGAATCAGTGTCAGTCCTTCATCTGATCATCGATGGGGATCATCCCCTGCTGGCAATTCGCAGATGAATCCCAAGGCTAAAAATGATACTCAGAATGATTATACTTTCAAGCATCATAAAACAAAGAGATGATCAATGAAAACGGGGAACGGTTTTTCATGCCGTTCCCCGTTTTCATTGATTGGTGGATGCTGCCTCATGGCCTGCTTCCGTCGCAGACAACCGGCTGTCCTTACACCTCTTCCGGATGCTTCAGGAACACGGACAGACAGGTGACCTTTTCGCCCTCTCCGGGGAAGAACACGGACATGACGAGATTGCCGTTCTCCAGCAGCTCGAACACGAATTGCGTTCCCTGGTCGTCCGTCCCGTGAATCTGGCCGTATTCGAAGACATAGGGCAGTTCGAGGGTAACAAACTCGCCGTTTTCATTCTGCATGTCCTGCTTTACCAGGCCGTCGCCGATGATGAAGGGCATGAAGTTGTAATGATAGGTGCCCGCCAGCTCCTGCTCGGTGATATAGGTCTGGTCGGCGAAGGCCACATCCAGCACCCATTCGCCCGCGAAGGCGGATTCTTCAATGGCGTTGTCTTCGTTGTCCACCAGGTTGGGCATGCTGTTCCAGTCTGGAATTTCCATATCGGCGGTGGCAGCACAGGCGGCACACAGCAGGCACAGGGTCATCAGGATCGCCAACAGTTTCTTCATGGTTTCTCACTCCTTTGCTTGGTGGTTCAGATGTCTCCATCTGAACGGATGATTGCTTACACCATATTATACGATCCCAATTTCCCGGATGGCAATAAGAAAAGGGATGCATTTTGGAATCCCTTGTGTATAATATGAGAAAAAAGAAAGAAAAGAAAAGGAGAATCAAAGCATGCAACTGATCGAGAATACGCTCAGCCGATTTGTTTCCGCCGGCGAGATCGCCGGGTGCGCGATCCGCGTGATGCGGGAGGATGAGATCCTTTATGAGGGAAGCTTCGGATATGCGGATATTGAAAAGAAAATCAGCATGTCCGCTGAAAACACGGTTTTCCCCATCGCCTCCATGTCCAAGGTGGTCACGGTGGCCGGAATTCTGCAGCTGTATGAGCAGGGACTCTTCAGGATGTGGGATCCTGTCAGCACCTTCCTGCCCGGCTTCAAAAACCCGAAGATCGCCGTGGAAAAGCCGGATCATTCCTGCGAAATCGTGGATGCCAGGGGTGAGGTGACCATGCGTCAGCTCTTTACGATGACCAGCGGCGTTCCCTACGGGTGGGGAGATACGGCCGCCGGCCGGATCCGGGCGGAAAAGGAAGCGGAATTTATGAAATCAGGGAATCCCTTCCCGGGCCTGGTGGGATATGCGAATTGGGTCGGCCGGCTGCCCCTGGCCTTTGAGCCCGGTGAACGGTGGATGTATGGATTCTCGATCGATATCCTCGGCGCGGTGATCGAGGTGCTGAGCGGGAAAACGCTCGGCGAATATCTGAAGGAGCATATTTTTGATCCGCTGGGCATGAAGGATACCGGCTTCTTTGTTCCGCCGGAAAAGCAGGGCCGAATCGCCCGGCTTTACCAGATCAACGAAGGGATGAAGCCGTCCGACCGGCAATACCCGGCCCGGAAGCCCGAGTTTGAAAGCGGAGGCGGAGGGCTGTTCTCCACCGTTCCGGATTATTCCCGCTTCGCGCAGATGCTGCTGCACGGCGGAACGCTGGACGGCGTCCGGATCCTGGGCAGAAAGACGGTGGATCTGATGTCCACGGACCATCTGACGGCGGAGCAGCGCAAGGGAGATAACTGGGATACCCAGCGGGGCTATGGCTACGGGCTGGGCGTGCGGGTGATGACCAATCCGGAGCTGGCGGGCATCAACGGTTCCGTCGGCGAATGGGGCTGGGACGGCGCCTTTGGCAACTGGTTCTGCGTGGATCCGAAGGAGCGCCTGACCTGCGTATATCTCACGACCAACCTTCCCGGGGATCATTATCGGTTTATCCCCCGGCTGATGGCGTCCATGTATGCGTCCCTGTAACCGCGGATCTGCCGGCCGATGGGCACCCGCCGAAATGCGTCTGTGCCCATGCGTTCCCAGATCAGCTCTTCCGGCGCCATGCGGATGAACGCCGGGCCATCCGTCTATGGCACAGACAATTACTATATTTTACCAACAGAAACGATGCTGCATTTTTGCAGCATCGTTTCTGTTACACTGTCTCTGTCAGAAAGAGGAATGGCCTGCAAAGCCCGGAACAGGAGGGAACAGAAATGACAGCACCCAAACCCGTTATCCAATCCGACCCCCAGGAAACAGACCGCTGCGTCTATATCGACACAGTCGATCATCTGGCGCATTATATGTTCG
This sequence comes from uncultured Clostridia bacterium, assembly GCA_946629635.1. Lineage (GTDB taxonomy): Bacteria > Bacillota > Clostridia > Christensenellales > Aristaeellaceae > Aristaeella. Next base: position 9,911 of record CAMOYA010000042.1, on the reverse strand, counting down.
ACGATGAGCATGTGGATCTCACTGTGATCCATGAATACGAAATCACGGGCACGCTCTATCTGCTTGTTTTTTGCAGCTTTCCGCGCGCCCAGACCAGGAACTTCCTCCGGGCGGCCGGGACGCTCCCGCCCTTCATGGAAAGCATGGGCTATGAAGACTATACGGAGGTGAGAGCTGAATTCATGGACGGGATGATCCGCCGCACGGATGTGCCGGTGGAGAAAATGCATCAGCGGAACAAATGAATGCTGAAACCGGAATAACAGGAAAGAAGGTCCGAATATGTGTTACCTGCTGGAGAACATGAAGGAAGAACCCATACCGCAGACGCCGGAGGAAAAGAAGGAAAGCCTGTACCTGAAACAGAAACAGACGCTGGATCTGTTCCTGGAGCACGGAGCGATCTCACGGATCCAGTATGATCAGTCCCTCGGGGATCTGACTGTGAAGATGGGCATGGAATGCCACACGTGAGCAGGAAAAGAAAAAGCGCCGGCAACCCCCGCGCAGCGGGGATTGCCCTTCCCGGATACCGCTTCAGTACCCCATCAAAGCACTTGCCATGTCAGACATGATATGCTTTTTCGTATCCGCACTCATCGCAATGATACTTCAGGACGCCGGTCCTGCTGTTCTGAAACCGCATGCCGGTGCGTTGACTGCCGGAAGTTCCCCCGGGGCAGAATGTCTCTCTGGAGCGGTCGCCTAAATCGACTGCCGAACCCGCATAGCCGCCGGGCTGAAGTCGCACGTCAAAGCGGTCGCCGTAATCAGCCGCCGAGCCTTCATTGTCAAGGATATGCCAACCGTCCGCTTTCCCGCATTTGGGGCATGCCTGGGGCGGATCTTTTTTGAACAGAGACATTTGTCGGTCCTCCTTATTTCCTGGAATAACGCTTCGGAAGAATGGGCGCGGTCATCTTCGTTCCCTTTTCCTCCGGCCTTTCTCATGATGGTTGAATCGCATTTATTATACAGCAGAGTGTCTGCTGTCTGATGGGTTCCTTACAGGCTTTCCGCAAAAGCGGAAACCTCCACCGTGGTCAGTGTGATGTTGTTCTCCTTCACATATTCCAGGACCGCCTTGGGCAGCGCCTGCGTCGTGTAGAGGGTGCTGTGCCCTTTATATTCGATATCATTCTCGTGCAGCACAGTAAATGTCATTTCCTCCGCATAGGCAAAACCCGCGGCCGCCAGCGTCACCAAAAGAACCAGCAGTGCAATAATACAGCTTCCCCTTTTCATTTTTCCTTCCTCTCATTTCACCAGGTCCGGTCCGTATCCGTTTTTTCCGTCAAAAACAGTATATCGGTTTCGCAGTCAAAAAGCAAGCTGACCGTCAAAATGGGGCATGGAATGCCACGCGGGAGCAGGTAAAATTTTGCGCTTTGCTGCATCCAGGGCCGCCGCGGCCAGGCGGCAGAGACAGGCACAAAGGCACAAAAAAACCGGCCCGAAGGCCGGCGGGTTGGGCAGGGAATGCATTATTCCGCAGTGCTCTGGATCGAGGAGAGCACGAAGGAGGCGGCGAGCTTGTCCTCATCGGAGGTCATGGGCGCGCAGACGACTTCGAGGATGTAGCCCGCTTCCGTGGTGAAGGCGATATTGACGGACTGGTTCTCGGGCATTTCGTAGGTCACGCAGGGCAGGCCGTTCACGGTGCCGAATTCAATCCCCGTGGCGCCGATGGACTCCAGGGTGGCGGCCAGGGATTCCAGATCCATGCCTTCCGCGTTCACATACTGCAGGGCGATGGCGCTGCCGTCCTCGGCGGTGAAGTAGCCGATGTAGGTTTCATCGGGCAGCTCGGCTTCGACCATGCCTTCGGGAATGAAGATGGCGACGGCGATTTGCTCAAAGGTGTAGAATTCACCGGTGACTCCCGCGGATTCCAGCAGGGGGGCGACCTCTTCCCAGGAAATGGCGGTTGTTTCTTCCGCCAGGGCCGCGCCGGAGAGCATCAGGCAGAGCGCCAGCAACAGGGCAAACAGTTTTTTCATTTTCGTTTCTCCTTCCGGGATTTGATCCCGCGCTTTTTTGCATGCGCGTCCAAGGACGCACGGAACAAAACCATTATATCCATCCGGGGCGAATCGTCAAGCAAAATGGGAACCAGGCTTTCTTACAGCTCGAAGGCGGTCACGTCGCTCATCGTATACTCGCCGAAGATATCGTTGAAGATAAAGCAGAAGTACATCAGGACCGGCTCCTCCTCGTCGCTCAGGTCCTCATAGGTCACGGTCAGGCCCTCCTGCCAGATGACCGGTGTCCCGTCGAACTCGCCCTCCTCGAGGTCTCCCTTCTCTTCATCCCCGTAATAGAACGTATAGACCGGAACGATTTCATCGCCGGGGTTCAGCCGCGTCACCGAACGGATGGGGAGGCCGTTTTCGTCGTATCCCGCATTGGCGCCGATGATGCGGCCCTCGGTGCTGCCGGCAGGGAAGACGACCACCAGATAGGTGTATGCGCCGTTGAGCTTTACGGGAATCAGGCTGCGGCGGCTGTGGTCATTGCTGGTCTGGTCATAGAGCGGCACCGGCTGATCGCCGAAGACGGGCCATGTGCCGTCATACAGGCTCAGCACCGTGCCGGTATTCCAGTCCAGCAGATTGTTCCGCATCGTGCCGAAGTCGATATAGCCGCTGAATTCCTCGTCGCTGGCGTCCATCAGCAGCATGCCTTCCACATAGTCCAGATATTCCAGATCCTCGGGGGACAGCGTGGCCGTGAAGCCCTCGGCATCCGTGGCAATGGCGATTTCCTCGGTGGACGCTTCGGTGTAGTCCCCGGTCTCGTCATCCCAGAGCAGGGAGGAGAAGAAGGAGGAGGAGCTGAAGACGCCTTCCACCGGTTCCTCGGCGGAGAAGGAGGATACCTCGGCGGGGGCGAACTGATGATGCCCCGTGGTCAGCAGCTCCGCATAGCCGCTGACGAAGCTGACCCAGTTGGGAATCACCGCGGAGAGGTCGAAGCCCTTCAGATAATCGTCAAAGGTCTGGGCCGTATCCTGCGGCAGCAGGATGGAAAGGCCGCTGCAGGGATCCAGGTTGTCCGTCTGCGCATTGGCGATGACGGCCTGCTGCAGCCGGCTCCGGGCTTCGGCCGCCAGGCCGGGATCGAACTGGGCATAGCTGTCCAGCACGGCGCCCAGGTCCACCATATCCCAGCTGGCATCCACGAAGGAGCCGAAGGTATACATGCGGCTGCGGCCCCGGCGGACCTGGGAAAGATTGCCGCCCGCCACCTGGCCGGTGATGACCGTGGCAAACTGCTCCATGCTGTCCCTGAGCTCCCGGACGGCGGCCAGATCCACGGCGCTGAGCGTCAGGTAATCATCCGGGTTTTCCATCAGGCCGGCCTCGATATAGGTATCCACGATGGCGGCGCAAAGGTCCGCGTCGGACATGTCCGGCTGCTCCTGCAGCAGGCTCATCCAGCCGGTGTAGTCCCAGCCCGTGCCGGGCTCCAGCTCCTCGCTGGCCACATAGTAGTCAATATCGAAGGCGGACAGCAGGGAGGCCATCTCATAGGTGGCCATCATGCAGGCGTCACACCCGAAGATGTCGATATGAAAACCCGGCACGGTGGCCTCGAGCAGGGACAGCACATCGTGGATTTCCGAGACGGTCAGGCTGTCGTCGTCCGCGGTTTCATCAAAGCAGACGCCGCCTTCGCTGCCCGCGCCGTGATTCCAGAGGATGACCATCGTGCGGTCCGCGGGATACTCCGTCAGCCCCCAGTAAAGGAAATCCGCCAGGCTTTCCGGGTCGCCCATGGAGGCGGGACCCCAGTCCTCCAGCTGTTCAAAATAGCCGTCGCGAATGACGGCCAGCGTCCGGGAGCCGCCGGTCAGATCCTCCAGATCCCAGCTTTCCGCGCCGCCGGCCAGGACGGCGAGGTTGATGGCATCCCCGGCTTCCACCTCCGCCATTTCCAGCAGGTCCACGCAGGCGGCATCCTGCAGATCCGTTCCGCACAGATAGACCAGCACCGTGGTGGTTTCAGTATCCGCGGACGCATTGCCCAGCGGGAGGAAGCAGATCAGGAGCGCCAGACACAGGAGAGCCGCTTTCATCTTTTCATCCACCTTTCCGCGTATCATATGATTCATTATTTTCCGTTGGAACATATCTGTCAAGGGGATTCTTCAGGGGGTTCCGCGCTTTCCGCCATCAGGTTGCGGCCGGCTGCGAAACATCATCCGCCAGGGCGAGGGCAATATCAAAATGACCGACGTCATGCTGCCCGCCATTGCGGTAGTCCTTGCCGCGTTCATCCCATTCCGGAGCATCCAGCAGATCGCCGCTCGTGAAGAAAACATACAGTTCCAGATTCCGGAATGCACACATGGCCTGAACGCCGGCACATTCCATTTCGACCGAAATGCAGCCATCGGCCCTGCGCTTCTCAAAGTTGTTTCTGGTTTCCCGGTAAAAAGAATCCGTTGTCCATGTTTTTCCCGTAACAAACGGAATCCCGTTCCGCTTCATAAAGGCTGCCACGACGGCCGAATTCCGGACAGGAATATAATCCGAGGCCGGCGCATAATGATAGGAGGTTCCTTCATCTCTGTAGGCTTCGGTCGGCACCATCACTTTTCCATGCGCGATTTCTTTATTCAGGCACCCGGCGCCTCCAAAGAGAATGAATTTACTGCATTTCAGCTCCATGGTCGCGTCCTCAATCAAACCTGTTGTGATGGGTGCACCGACGTAGGTTTTGTAAAAAGCAAAACGCTTTCCGTTTCGCTCAATCAGATAGATCGGAGTCCTTCCGGTGGCACACCACAGGGACGCAATTTCGCCGCTGGCATATTTTTCGGCCACCTGCTTTTCGATTTCGTGGGAAAAAGTGATGATACACGCATCTACGTCAACCGCATCATCCCGGGTGACAGGATTGATAATGGCCGGGGAAAGATTGTCGAAGGTGTCGGTGATCATGGCGCTTCATCTCCTTATTCTGCACGCTGTCATTCGATCTGCTCCTTTGGACATCGCAATCAGATCATACCATAATCCGCAAAGGAAAGAAAGATCATTCGCACTGAACCGACGCCCGGAAAGCGGCGGCGAAGGCTCCTTCTGGTTCCTCATGCATATGCTGCCTGCAGGCAGTTGCGATGGGGGGACCTGCAGCATCCGGAAGATTCAAATATGTTAAAAATGTTGCAAAAAATTAAAAACATGTTACAATTAAGAAAATATTTCCTCGAGGAGGCATTTGAGATGATCAAACGGTTGGTTTCCATTCTGCTGGTTGTCATGATGGTGGTGCTGATGGTTCCTGCGGCGATGGCCAATGAAACCTGGTATGTCTATACGGATGACGGCAAAACCCTGAACGTTCGCGAAAAGCCCAACGGTGCGGTGGTCGGCCGGCTGGCCTTCGGCGCTCCGGTGGATGTGGTGGTTTATTCTCCCAACGGCTGGTCGCTGATCTATTTCGTCAATGGCGAGCTGGAAGGCGAAGCGTATGTGATGAGCCGCTTCCTGGTCCGGTATAAGCCGACGGTGAAGCCCTCCGGTTCGGTGACGCCCGCTTCGACGACTCCGGCGGCGAACGCCGGAACGACGGGCACGGATACCGTGGCGAACCTGAACAAGGAATTCAGAACCGCGCGGAAGGTTTCCGCCTATACGGTGGTGGCCAGGCCCTCCCGGGCATCCGGCTGGGTGAATCTGCGCTGGGCGCCGAGCCTGGAAGCGGAGCGGATCGCCACCTGCTCCCAGGGCAAGGAGCTGATCGTGGTGGCCGAGCTGGCCAACTGGTATCAGGTGGAGGATCCGGCGACCGGCATGATCGGATTTATCTCCCGGAAATTTGTGACGGCGAAATAAGAGGGGACGGGTTCTTCGGAAGAAGGACCGGAAAGGGGTAACGATATGAAGAAAATCATTGCGCTGGTATTGGGCCTGATGATGCTGTGCGGGGCCGCGACGGCGGAAACCGCGGCCAAGGAACTGCTGACGACGGTCAGCCTGAACGGCGCCTTCGAGCTGCGCTGCGCGGTTCCGGAAGGCTATACGCTGGAGAAGACGGAGGAGACGGAAGTGAGCCAGGTGTTCATGCTCTCCACCGAGGACATCACGAAGCCGCTCATGGTGATCTCCATCGCCTTCGACGAGCTGCACGCGGACGTGGAGCGGCTCAACGACCTGAGCGATGAGGACAAGGCCGCCATCGCCGCGACCTGGTCCGAGGAGGATCATGTGGAAATTTCCTACATGGAAACGAGCCAAGGCACCCAGCTGATGGCCGTTCGGGAAAACGACGGCGTATCCGACTATGTGGACTTCTATACGATCTACAAGGGATATGACATCGAGTTCGTACTGGTCAGCGGCGCGTCGGACGGCCTGGAATTTTCCGGGCTGACGGATGAGCAGATTCAGCTGGCGATTCAGTTCCTGAGCGAGCTGGACTTCATTCCGATCGAGGCCTGAGGCGGCGGAGTGTGAAGGGCGCGGCATCATGCCGCGCCGGGATCCATATGAAAAACCCTCCCGGGAGAAATCCGACCCGGGAGGGTTTTTCATATGGTCAAATGCGGCTTTCTGTGATAAGCTGAAGTCCGGGAGGGAAGAAGCATGAATATCAGACAGTATCAGGCGATTTTTGACAGCACGGATTTCGTGCATACGAGCGGAACGGCGGAGGAGAAGCGGGTTGCGGAGTTCCTGCGGCAGTGCTGCGAAGACATGGGCGTTTCGGCGCATCTGGAGTCCTTCCGGGTCGCCATGGCGGACATGGAGGAATGCTCCGTGCAGGCGGACGGGCAGGAGATTCCCTGCAAGGCGTTTTACGGCTGCGGCAGCGGCAGCGTCGAGGGTGAGCTGTATTACATGCCCGGGCAGGATCCCGTTTCCATCGCCGGGGCGAAGGATAAAATTGTGCTCATGGACACCCAGGGGATCGGGTTTTTTGCATACCAGGATCTGATGAAGGCCGGGGCAAAAGCGATCCTTTTCCAGTACGGCAACATCCATTATCCGCATCAGGATATCGATCAGCGGGACCTGCGGGAGCATGTGGTCGGGGAGGCGCGGAAGGTGCTGTGCGCGATGCTCCACTCCTCCGATGCGATCCGTCTGGTCCGGGACGGGGTGAAGCGGATCCGGATCACCGTCCGGCAGCGGGAATACGACGGGGAATCCCACAACGTGATTGCGGAGATCCCCGGAAAGCGGGATGAGTTCATCACGCTGAGCGCGCATTATGACACCACGTCGCTTTCCCACGGGGCGTACGACAACATGTCCGGCTGCGCAGGGCTGCTGGGCATCATGGATGCGCTGAAGGATCAGCCGCTGAACTACGGTCTCCGTTTCGTCTTCTGCGGCAGCGAGGAGCGCGGCCTGCTGGGCTCCAAGGCGTATGTCCGGGATCATGAGGCGGAGCTGGATCAGACTGCGCTGAATATCAATCTGGATATGATCGGCACGATCATGGGCAAGTTCATCGCCCGGGTGTCCGCGGAGGACAGGCTGGCGCACTATCTGGCCTACATGGGCGCGGAGACCGGCTTCCCGGTGGAGGCCCGGACCGGCGTGTATTCCAGCGACTCCACGCCGTTTGCGGACAAGGGCGTTCCGGCGGTTTCGATGGCGCGGATCGCCGGCGGCAATGTCGCGCCGATCCACTGCCGGTACGATCTCAAGGATGTGCTGTCCATGGAGCAGATGGAACGGGATGTCCGTTTTATTGCGGAATTCACGAAGCGGATGGCCTGTGCCGCCTGCTGCCCGGTTTCCCGGGAAATCCCTGAAAGCGTGCGGAAGGAGCTGGACGAATACCTGTTCAGAAAACGGAAGGCTGAGAAGTGACGGGGAGCAGATAAACCGCCGCCTCCAGGGGCTGGAGCAGACCGCGCGTATCGCTTCCTGCGGAATCCGCGATCAGCTCCGCGCCTTCCAGGCAGGCGGGATCATATTCTGCGGGCTCCGTGGAGAGATTGATCAGCACCACGGCCTTCGCGTCCTCCGTCTCCCGGGTGTAGGCAAAAATCCTTTCATCCTCGTGGAACAGCTCCGCCCAGGTGCCTTCGGTGAGAACCGGATACCGGCTCCGGAGCGCGGCGAGGTGGATATACCAGTTCAGCACCGAGTCCGGATTCTGCCGCTCGGCGGCCGCGTTCACTGTGGCATAATCATCGCTGACCGGGAGCCAGGGCGTGCCGGAGGTGAACCCGGCATGGACCGTGTCGTCCCACTGCATCGGCGTGCGGGCGCTGTCCCGCGCAAAGCGGTGAACGCCGGCCAGCGCCTCCTCCGGGGTATATCCTTCCCCAATGGCGAAGCTGTAGTGATTGATCGTGGAAACATCGTTATACCGGTCGATGGAGTCCCAGGCCACGTTGATCAGGCCCAGCTCCTCTCCTTCCATGATAAAAGGGGTTCCCCGCATGGTCAGGAGCAGCGTTGCCAGCGCCTTTCCGCCGGCGATGCGGTCGGCGTCTTCCGGCAGGAAGTGACTGATGGAACGCGGCTGATCATGGTTTTCCAGGAACAGTCCGACCCATCCGCCGGCCTCGTCCGCCTTCTGCTGGCTGGCGGCGAAGATTGCCTTCAGTTCGGTCAGCTGCCATTCCCGGGTCCGGCACCAGTTCATCTCATCCGGCAGATCGATCAGGACATGGCCGAACTCGAAGACCATGTCGAAAACGCCGTTTTCGCCGACCCACAGCGGCAGATCCTCCGTCGCGATGCCGTTGGTTTCGCCGACGGTGAAAATATCCTCTCCCTCCTCCACGGCGGCGCGGAATTCATGGAGATAATCCAGAATGCCGTCGGTGTTGGCGGTCATTTTATGGATGCCGGCGGTGCCGTCGGCGGCATCCGGTTCGCCGTCCGGAAATCCGGCCGGCTTTTTGATATACGTAATGGCGTCCATCCGGAAGCCGCCCACGCCCTTGCCGATCCAGAAGGCGGCCACGTCGGCGAGCGCCCTGCGCACCTCCGGATTCGCCCAGTTCAGATCCGGCTGCTCCGGCAGGAAGGTGTGCAGATAGTACTGGCCGCGGGTTTCGTCATACGTCCATGCGGAGCCGCCGAAGATGCTCCGCCAGTTGTTCGGCGCACTGCCGTCCGCCTTCGGATCCATCCAGATATACCAGTCGCTCTTTGCCGCATCGCGGCCGGAGCGGGAGTCGAGGAACCAGGGATTCTGATCGGAGGTGTGATTGAACACCAGATCCATGACGATGCGGATGCCGCGCTGACCGGCCTGCGCGATCAGGGCCTCCATATCCGCCATGGTGCCGTAGGCCGGATCAATATTCCGGTAATCCGCGATATCGTAACCGTTGTCCGCCTGGGGAGAGACATAGCACGGAGTCAGCCAGATGACGCCGACACCCAGATCGTGCAGATAATCCAGCTCGGAAATGATGCCCTGCAGGTCTCCCGTGCCGTCACCGTCCGAATCCTTAAAGCTTTTCACATAGATTTCGTAGGCGATGGTCTGCTGCCACCATTTCAGCGGCTTCTCTGAGGCGGAAGCGCAGCAGATGCTGCCGATGAGGATGCAGATCAAGACCATTGCGGCCGTCAGACGAATGCTTCTGTGCTTCATGGGGTATGCTCATCCTTTCCGTTTCAGTTCATGGACAGTATACACAATAATCCGCCGCAGTTCAAACCGCACGGGCGGATACATGCGAACAGCCACCGGTCCGGCTGGTGGCTGTTCGGTATATCCGGGGAAATCAGACGTCTCCGCCCGGCTCCAGATCAAAATCATCCTCGGAGGGCAGGTCGTCGGCCTCGTCGCTGACGGGTTCGGGCGCGGGGATGAATTCCGACATCCAGGCCTCCTGCGGGAGCCCGGCGAGGATGCCGGGCAGATTCACGATGATGCCGTCCGTGCCGTAGGGGAGGGAAAGCTCAAAGGCATAATGCTCCGGCTCC
>CAMOYA010000041.1 GCA_946629635.1 uncultured Clostridia bacterium | reverse complement strand
CTTGGAACAGTCGTGCTGAACTGGGAAAATCAGCTGCTGATTCTGGGGCTGGCGATGGGCTTCATCACGGACCTGCTGGTGAACAACATCTTCCGCTACTATGCGGTGAAGCCCGGAGCGAACGACCGGTGGATGATGTTCGGGAAGAAGGGATTCGTCAGTCTTCCTCTGAACATTGTGTATGGATATCTGCTCCTGTTCTGTGTGGTGACCACCTACCAGGTGATCAACGGAACCATCGTATCCTTTACCGGAAAAACGGAAAGCGTGCCGCTGGGCGTGGAGCCGATTCTGTTCGGACTGTTCGTGACGGGGTTTGATTTCCTGTTCATCGGGATGAAACGCATGATCAGAAGGATCGTGGATGACGCGCGGCGCGGAAACCAGTCAAGTGTGAGGTAAATCATGCAGGAGATGATCGAACGGTACATTCTGGAGCTCATCCGGCAGAGCACGCCGAAGCGCACGGCCTGGAACGTGGAGAAGATGCGCGAGGGCAAGGATGTCACCTGGAATTATATTGACGGATGCATGCTGATGGCGCTGACAGCGTTGACGGAAATCTCCGGGGACGCGCGCTTCATTGATTTTGCTGAAGAGGTAACGGATTATTTCGTTCAGGAGGACGGAAGCATCCGGACATTCGAGGCGGAAAAGCATCAGCTGGATGATTACAACGAAGGCCGGGCGCTGTTTGGCGTATACCGGAAGACCGGGAAGGAAAAATACCGGAAGGCTGCGGACATGCTGTACCGCTGCCTGATGGCCCAGCCCCGTACGGATGAAGGAAACTTCTGGCACAAGGAGATCTATCCGAACCAGGTGTGGCTGGACGGGATCTACATGGCGCAGCCATTCATCGCCATGTATCAGAAGGAATTCGGAAACGGCGATTATTCGGACATCATACGGCAGATCCGGGTGGTGCACGAAAAGATGCGCGATCCCGAAACCGGGCTGTATTATCACGGATACGACGCGAGCCGGAAAGCCTTCTGGGCGGACCCGGAAACCGGGCTGAGCAAAAACTTCTGGCTGCGGGCCATGGGATGGTTTGCGCTGGCGCTGGCCGACCTGATCGACATTCTGCCGGAGACCGCGCCGGAGCACGGGGAAATCGCCGGGATCCTTCGGGAGCTGATGGATCACGTGGAGCAGTTCATGGACCCGGAAACGGGCATGTACTGGCAGGTGGTGGACCAGCCGGGACGTGAAGGCAACTATCTCGAGACCAGCGGAAGCTCCATGATGGCTTATGCGATGCTCAAGGGCGCCCGGCTGGGCGCGCTGGATTCCCGTTTCCGGGAGCTGGGAAAGAAAACCTTTGAGGGGATCATGAAAGGGTTCCTGAAGGTGCGGGACGGGATGCTCGAGCTCCAGAACATCTGTCTGGTGGCCGGACTGGGGCCGGAAAACAACCGCAGACGGGACGGCAGCTACGAATACTACGTATCGGAACCCATTGTCAACAATGACGCGAAGGGATCGGCGCCCTTTGTACTGTGCTATACCGAGATCAAACGTCTGGACATGTAAACGGCAAGGAGGCAGAAGCGGATGTACATCACGCTGAAAGACATCAACAAGATTTATCCCAACGGATTCCACGCGGTGCACAATTTCAATCTGGAAATTGAGAAGGGTGAGTTTGTGGTATTCGTCGGGCCTTCCGGCTGCGGAAAATCCACGACGCTGCGGATGATTGCCGGCCTGGAGAATATCTCCAGCGGTGAGTTCCTGATCAACGGGCAGCGCGCCAATGAAAAAGGCCCCCGGGAGCGGGAAGTGGCCATGGTGTTCCAGAGCTATGCGCTGTATCCGCAGATGACGGTCTTTGATAACATTGCCTTCGGCCTGACGCTCCAGGGTGTGGACGAGGACGTGATTGAGGAACGGGTGCAGAAAACCGCGAAGATCCTGGGTCTGACGGATTATCTGGACCGGCTGCCCAGGGCGCTTTCCGGCGGTCAGAGACAGCGTGTTGCCATCGGCCGCGCGCTGATCCGCAAGGTGGGCATTTTCCTGATGGATGAACCGCTGAGCAACCTGGACGCGAAGCAGCGCGTGACCATGCGCTCCGAAATTGCGCAGATTCACAAGGAAACCGGCGCAACGACCATCTACGTGACCCATGACCAGACGGAAGCCATGACGCTGGCGGACCGGATCGTGGTTATGAAGGACGGATATGTCCAGCAGATCGGTACGCCGAAGGAACTGTACTTTGATCCGGTCAATGTGTTCGTGGCCGGCTTCATCGGCGAGCCCCCGATGAACTTCGTCCGGGATACCGTCCGGGATGGATGCATCTCCTTTGGCGGGCAGACGATTGATCTGAGCCGGAAACTGAAAAACATTGGCCGGTATGAAGGAAAGGAAATTGTATTCGGCTTCCGGCCGGAAGCGGCGGTGCTGGAGAAGTGTGAGAACGGTTATACGTTCTGCTGCAATGTGGAACTGACGGAAATGCTGGGCGACTATACGAACGTATATATCAACCAGAACGGGCAGCAGGCCATTCTGAAGGTCGACAGCCATGACACGCCGGAAACGGATCAGGATCTGACCTTCAGCGTGCCGATGGAGAATGTGTATCTGTTTGACGGTGAATCTGAAATGGTGATCAGGGACTGATTACTCCAGAACGATTTTCATACTGTCCCCGTCCGGACGGACGGGGACTTCGTCTGTTCTGGAGTCGGAATAATAGCGGGGTGCGGTGCCGTACTTCTTTTTGAACATCTTGGAGAAATAGAGCGGATCCTGGAAGCCGCAGAGCGGGGCGATCTCCGCGATGGTGCGGGCGCCGGGATTGGCATCGCTGACGAGGAGCTGGGCGGCCAGCTTCAGCCGCTTGTCCACCAGATACCGGTGCGGCGTGACGCCGAGCTCCTTCTGGAAGAGCTTGCGCAGATAATCGTAGCTGAAGGGGAGCGAGTGAAGGAAGGCGTCCAGCTCCCATGTGCTGTCAGCGTAATTGGAAATGATATGGTTTTCGATCTGGGCGACGACAGGGGTCAGCTCCGTACCGGTCTGATAGGCGGCCAGGTAGGAACTGATCAGGTCCCCGTAAAGGGAAAGAATGGCTGAGGCTTCTTTCCGGTCGGAGTAAAAGTGAAAATAGGCGGCGTTGAACGCGTCCAGAAGGAAATGGTTGCTGTCGTCGGAAATGACCAGCGGAACGGAGGCGGAAAGCGCAGGGGATACCATGTTGATGTGGATATTCCGGAAGCCGCCCTCGCTGGCGTTGGAATGGGGCACCATGGGCGGGATGACAACCACATCGCCCTGCTGATACGACATCAGGCGTCCGTCAAAATCGAAGGCGCCGCTTCCCTCTGTGCAGTAGACGAATTCCCAGCTTTCATGCGCGTGGCGGGAAACGATATACATGACCGTGTGCTTGCCGACATAGGTGATATCATTCATGGGACAGGGCCGCCTCCATCGGGTGGGTCTTCAGTTCAGGGAAACATCCGGCGTACTTGATGTGAAAATTTTACCATGCGGAAGGAAGAAAAATCAAGCGGAGAAAAGATTCTCCTGCAGATTGACGGGAGAAGCGGGCATCTGGTACAATGATCCCTGAGTTGGCATATGAAATGCGGACAACCGAAGAGCGGGGACCGGGACGGAAAGAGAGTAAACGCGATGTATACCAGGGAACAGCTGAGGAAATATGCGTATTTCGACGAAAAGCTGCAGGAAATGGAGCTGGAGAATCTGCTGGATCCGCTGACGGGGATCATTTCGCGGGGGCATATTCTGTGGTTTGCCCAGTGGCTGATCGAGCATCGGATTCCCTTTTCGCTGGGAATGCTGGATCTGGACAATTTCAAGTTTATCAATGACACCTATGGGCATCACGTGGGCGACGCGGTGCTGTGCAGGGTGGCGGAAGACCTGGCCGGTTACCTGGAAGGTTTCGGAATCGCCGGGAGATACGGCGGAGATGAGTTTCTGTTCATCAATCTGCGGGATGTGACATACGACGCGAACAAGCAGATGCTGACGGACATCTACGAAGGCAAGGTTCTGCGGAAGAATGTGTACCTGAAGGAATGTGAGCCCTACATCACCGGCACCATCGGATGCGCAACCTTCCCGAAGGACGCGGAGGATTTCGATGCCCTGTTCGACCTCATTGACCGGACGCTGTACCGCGGAAAGAGCAAGGGCCGGAACTGCTATATTATCTACGTGACGGAGAAGCATGCCAATATCGAGATCAGGCAGATTGCCCGGCACGGGATGTATACGACGCTGAGCAGCCTGGTACGTCAGTATGAGAACGTTCCGGGGCTGCTCAACAAGCTGCGGGCGGTCACTCCGCTGATCATGGAAGAGCTGCAGGTGACGGATCTGTACTACGCCGGAAAGAGCGGCGTGCTGCATTCCGTCCGGGGACAGGTGATCGGACCGGTATCGGACATCGGCAACCTGATGACGGCAGACTACCTTTTCAGTACGAATGATCTGGAGTCCATCCGGAAAACGGCGCCCTTCTTCTGCGAACTGATGAAAAAGCGGGAGGTGGAAACGCTGGTCGCCGTGAAGATCAGCACGGAGGATAACCGGACAAAGGGATACCTGCTGTGCGCAGAGCCCAGAAATCTGCGGATCTGGCAGGAGGCAGAGTGTGCGATCCTGTTTGTGCTTGCCAAAATGCTGGCGTATACCATGCAGCTGGACGGTGAGGAGCTGCCCTGAAAACGAGCCGGTTCCGGCTCCGGAAAGCCGGAAAATGCCCCATGGAACGGATTTGCAAAAAGAAGTCCGTTTTGTCCATATGGAGCATGAATGGCTGAACCTGTTGATATTCCTTGCTCGCAGCCTTTCATCCGTATTTTGCAGAAGGGTTGAACGGTTTTCGTCATCTTGACGGAAACTGTTTTTTTGGTGTATTTTAGATATATAAAATCCATGTCGGAGGTGTGCGGATATGGCAAAGCTGAATTATCAGGTACTGAAGGAATCCGGATACGAAGGATACATTCTGGAAAAGGCTCCGGAAAAAGTGATGCAGTTTGGCGAAGGCAATTTTCTGCGCGCCTTCGTGGATGATTTCATTGACATTGCGAACGAGAAAGCCGGCTTCAACGGGAAGGTTGCGCTGGTGCAGCCCATCGCCCAGGGGCTGACGGATCTGATCAACGAGCAGGAGGGTCTGTATACCCTGTATCTCCGGGGCAGTGAGAACGGGCAGAAGGTCGATGAAAAGCGCGTGATCAGCTGCGTGAGCCGCTGCATGAACCCCTACGGGGAATGGGACAGGGTGCTGGAGCTGGCGAAGAGCCCGGATCTTGAAATCGTCGTCAGCAACACGACGGAAGCCGGAATTGTGCACGAGAGCGAGAGCAAGTTTGATCAGGCACCGCCGATCAGCTTCCCCGCGAAGCTGACCCGGGTTCTTTATGAGCGGTACAGGGCCGGGCAGAAGGGCCTGGTGATCCTGAGCTGCGAGCTGATTGACAACAACGGCAAAGAGCTGCTCCGCTGCGTGAACCAGTACATTGAGGACTGGAAGCTGGAGGAAGGCTTCCGCAGCTGGGTGAACGGGGAAAATATCTTCTGCTCCACGCTGGTGGACCGGATCGTTCCCGGCCGGATCCGCGATCCGAAGGAGGTCGCTGCCCTGGAGGAAAAGAACGGATACGAGGATCCGCTGACGGATGTGGGCGAGGTCTTCGGCATCTGGGTGATTGAAGGACCGAAGGAGCTGGAGGATCGGCTGCCCTTCAAAAAGGCCGGCGTGCCGGTGATCGTTGTTCCGGATGTAACGCCCTACAAAAAGCGGAAGGTGCGGATCCTGAACGGGGCGCATACGGGCTTCGTTCTCGGCGCGTACCTGGCCGGGTTCGATATCGTGCGGGACTGCATGCATGACGATACCGTGCGCGGCTTTATGAACCGGATGCTGAACGAGGAAGTGATCCCGACCCTGCCGCTGGACAAGAAGGATCTCGACGAGTTTGCCCGGGCGGTGCAGGATCGGTTCAACAACCCCTTCGTCAACCATGAGCTGATGAGCATCAGCCTGAATTCAACCTCGAAATGGAAGGCGCGGAACCTGCCCTCCTTCCTGGAATACGTTGAGGAGAAGGGACAGCTTCCGGTTTGCCTGACGACGAGCCTGGCCGCCTATATCGCCTTCTATTCGAATGATATTCAGGAACTGAACGACAAGGGGCTGGTCTGCCGCCGCCCGAAGGGTAATGAGTATACCGTCAGCGATGACCGCTGGGCATTGGAATTCTACTGGAACCACCGGGAGGACAGCGCGGAGGATCTGGTGCACGCCGTGCTGACCAACGAGGAAATGTGGGGACAGGATCTGACGAAGATCAGCGGGCTGGAGAAGGCCGTGACCGAAAAACTGATCCAGATCCGCACGGAAGGCGCGAAGGCGGCTTACCAGAGCTGCCTGTGAAACGGGAGCACGGAGGGATGAACGCATGAGTGAAGCGGTACGCATTGATCCCCGGGACATGGTGGCCGTGGCCCTGAAGCCCCTGAAGGCGGGAGAAACCGTTTCCTGGGGCGATGGCACAGTGACGCTGAAGGAAGATCTGACCATGGGTCACAAGGTGGCCCTGCGGGACATCCGGAAGGGAGAGCCGGTGATTAAATACGGCTTTCCCATCGGAGAAGCGACGGCGGACATCGCGGAAGGGGAGCACATTCATACCCATAACCTGCATACGCTTCTGAGCGGGGAGAAGGAATACGAATGGCATCCGACCTGGCCGAAAACGGAGAAGAGGGAACCGGCCGTATTCCAGGGCTATCCCCGGAAATACGGGCGACCGGGCATCCGGAATGAGCTGTGGATCATTCCGACGGTGGGATGCGTCAACGACGTGACCAAGGCGCTGGTCAGCCGGGCACAGAAGTTGGTCGGCGGAGGCGTGGAGGGTGTCTATGCCTTCCCGCACCCATATGGCTGCAGCCAGCTGGGGCTGGATCAGGACAATACCCGCAAGGCGCTGGCCGCGCTGGCAACCCATCCGAACGCCGGCGGTGCGCTGATCGTCGGACTGGGATGCGAGAACAGCGGTATTGAACAGATCAGGCCGTATATGGGCGAATACGATGAAAGCCGCGTCCGCTTCATGATCTGCCAGCAGGTGGAGGATGAGGTGGAAGAAGGCATGAAGCTGCTGGAGGAGCTGGCGGCGAACATGCGGGAGGAAAAGCGGCAGCCCTGCGGCGCGGATCAGCTGGTGATCGGACTGAAGTGCGGCGGGTCCGACGGGCTCAGCGGCATCACCGCGAACCCGACGATCGGCGTGTTCAGCGACATGCTGACCGGAATGGGCGGCACGACGATCCTGACCGAGGTGCCGGAAATGTTCGGAGCGGAAACGATCCTGATGGACCGGTGCGAGAGCAGGGAACTGTTTGAAAAGACCGTGCACCTGATCAACGATTTCAAGGGCTACTTTGAATCCTACCATATGCCGGTGTATGAGAATCCTTCCCCCGGGAACAAGGCCGGCGGCATCACGACGCTGGAGGACAAGGCGCTCGGCTGCACGCAGAAGAGCGGGCACTCCGCGGTGAAGGGCGTTCTGGCATACGGGGAAAAGGTCACCGCGCCGGGACTGAACCTGCTGAGCGCTCCGGGAAACGATCTGGTGGCCTCGACGGCGCTGTCGGTTTCCGGCGCGCAGATGGTGCTGTTCTCCACGGGACGGGGCACGCCCTTCGGATGCCCGGTGCCGACGGTGAAGATTGCCACGAATACGCCGCTGGCGACGAAAAAGAAGAACTGGATCGACTTCAACGCCGGACGGCTTCTCGACGGAATGACGCTGGAGCAGCTGGGCGCGGAGCTGATGGAAACGGTGATTGCCGTCGCGTCCGGAAAGCAGGCGCGGAACGAGACGAACGGGTTCCACGATCTGGCGATCTTCAAGCAGGGTGTCACGCTGTAAGCTGTGCGGATCACAAAAGTTTTTAGATACAGGAGGGGTAAACCATGACCGAAATGATGAAGAAACTCCAGAAACTGGGAATCGTACCCGTGGTGGTACTGAACAACGCGGATGACGCGCTGCCCCTGGGAGAAGCACTGGTGAAGGGCGGCCTGCCCTGCGCGGAGGTGACCTTCCGGACCGATGCGGCGGAGGAGTCCATCCGTCGGATGGCCAAAGCCTATCCGGACATGATCATCGGCGCGGGCACCGTGCTGACCTGCGAGCAGGCGGACCGGGCGATCGACGCGGGCGCGAAGTTTATCGTCAGCCCCGGATTCAATCCGAAGGTGACGGAATATGTGCTGAAGAAGGGCGTGCCGATGACGCCCGGCGTATGCACGCCGACTGAAATCGAGGCGGCGCTGCAGTTCGACCTGGACGTGCTGAAGTTCTTCCCGGCGGAGCCGGCGGGTGGCCTGAAGATGATCAAGGCGCTGGCGGCCCCGTATGTGAACGTGAACTTCATGCCCACCGGCGGCATCAGCGCGGCGAATGTCCGCGAATACCTGGGCTACAGCCGGATCGTGGCCTGCGGCGGCAGCTGGATGGTGAACGGTGCGCTGGTCAAGGAAGGCAAGTTCGACGAAATTGAGAAGCTCGTGCGGGAAGCCGCCGATATCGTGAAAGAAGTCAGGGGGTAAAAGAAAATGTCTGTGAAAGTTGTAACCTTCGGTGAAATCATGCTCCGTCTCAAGTCTCCGGGATATGAACGGCTGATGCAGTCTCCCATGCTGGAGGCGACCTTCGGCGGCGGCGAGGCGAACGTTTCCGTTTCTCTGGCCAATTATGGCATGGATACCGCCTTTGTATCCGTCCTGCCGGACAATGATCTGGGCAAGGCCTGTGTGCGCGAACTGCGCGGGTTCGGCGTGGATACTTCCAAGATCGTCTTCAAGCCCGGCCGGATGGGCATCTATTATCTGGAAACCGGCGCGGTGCAGCGGCCCAGCAAGGTGATTTATGACCGGGCGGGCAGCGCCATCGCGGAAGCGACCGCGGCGGATATCGACTGGGAAAAGGTCTTCGACGGCGCGACCTGGTTCCATATCACCGGGATCACCCCCGCCATCTCCCAGGGAGCGGCGGATCTGTCCCTGGCGGCCGTGAAGGCGGCGAAGAAGCTGGGCCTGCATGTGAGCTGCGACCTGAACTATCGGAAGAACCTGTGGAAGTACGGCAAGACCGCGGATCAGGTGATGCGCGAGCTGGTTCAGTATGTGGATACGGTCATCGCCAATGAGGAGGACTTCCAGAAGGCACTGCTGCTGAAGGCGGAAAGCGCAGGCAGCGTGGAGGAAGGCGAACTGAATCTGGACAACTACAAGGCCATTGCGAAGCTGGCCATGGATACCTTCCCGAACATCAAGCGGGTGGCCATCACGCTGCGCGAGAGCAAGAGCGCGAACCACAACGACTGGAGCGCCTGCCTGTACAACGGCAAGGACTTCTTTGTCACCCGGAAGTATAAGATCACGGACATCGTGGACCGCGTGGGCGGCGGCGACAGCTTTGGCGGCGGACTGATCTACGGTCTGAACACCTATGACAGCGAAAAGGAAGCGCTGGAGTTTGCCGTGGCGGCCAGCTGCCTCAAGCATACGATCCCCGGCGACTACAACCGGATGAGCGTGAGCGAAGTGGAGAGCCTGATGAAGGGCTCCGGCTCCGGGCGCGTGCAGAGATAAGGAGTACAGTATGAGACAGTTTCTGGATCAGGATTTCCTGCTGAATACGGAAGCGGCGCGGAAACTTTATCATGAGGCGGCCGAAAAGCTTCCGATCATCGATTATCACTGCCACCTGAGCCCCCGGGAAATCTGGGAGGATATCCGGTATGAGAACATCACCCAGGTTTGGCTGGGCGGGGATCACTACAAGTGGCGCCTGATGCGGTCCGCCGGCGTGAACGAGAAGTATATCACCGGTGACGCGGACGACTATGAGAAGTTTGAAAAATACGCGGAAGTACTGGGCAAGGCCATCGGCAACCCGCTGCATCACTGGAGCCATCTGGAGCTGCGCCGGTTCTTCGGATATGACGGCATTCTGAACGCAAAGACCGCGAAGGAAGTTTGGGATATCGCGAAAGAAAAGCTTCAGAGCGAAGGCTATACGGCCCGCGGACTGATCATGATGAGCAACGTGGATACCATCTGCACCACGGATGATCCGGTGGACAGCCTGGAGTATCACGAGAAGCTGGCTGCCGATGCCTCCTTCCCGGTCACGGTGCTGCCGGCCTGGCGGCCGGACAAGGCCATGAACCTGGAAAAAATCACGTATCCGGAATACATTGCACAGCTTGAAGCGGCAGCGGGGATGGAGATCTCCACCTTCGCGGACCTGAAGGAAGCGCTTCATCGCCGGCTGGACTTCTTTGCTGCCCATGACTGCAAGCTGAGTGACCACGCCCTGAACTACGTGATGTATGCACCTGCGTCCGATGACGAGGTGGAGAAGATCTTCCGCAGCCGGATGGAGGGCAAAATCCCGAATTCCGAGGAAGAAGCGAAATTCAAGTATGCCTTCATGACCGCGATGGCGGAAGAGTATACGAAGCGCGGATGGGTGATGCAGCTGCACTACGGCTGCCGTCGGGACAACAATCCGGATATGTTCCGGAAGCTGGGCCCGGACACCGGGTTCGACTGTGTGGACAACTATGCCCCGTCCGCTCAGACGGCCGCCTTCCTGGGCGCGCTGGAGGAGAAGGGCAACCTGCCCAAGACGATCCTTTACAGCCTGAATACCAACGACAACGCGGCGATTGACACCATTCTGGGCTGCTTCCAGAACGATACGGCGGTCGGACGGATCCAGCACGGCTCCGCCTGGTGGTTCAATGATCATTTCGACGGCATGAGCGAGCAGCTGAAGTCCCTGGGAAGCCTGGGATATCTGGCTGGCTTCGTGGGCATGCTGACGGACAGCCGTTCCTTCCTGAGCTATCCGCGGCATGAGTATTTCCGCCGGATTCTGTGCCGGATCTTCGGCGAATGGGTGGAAGACGGATTCTATCCGGAAGATTATGACACGCTGAAGGAGATCGTCAGCGGAATCAGCTACTACAACGCGAAAAAGTACTTTGACTTCAAAAAGAAGTAAGAGACGGAAAGCATACAGGGGAGCGCCTCCGTTCCGGAATGGGACGGAGGCGCTTTCTTTCGCAGAAATGAAATGTACGGATGTTTTGAGAAGTCTATATAATAAGGAAGAAAAATGTATGAAAATGCTTCCTTTCGGGATGAAAAAGTGGTATAATCAGATAGTTCGGAACGCTTGAATTTTCAAGGGTTTGAAGGATATCAGGAACGGCCCGGAAACGACCGTTTTCGACAGGGTGAAATGGAGAACAGTATGGCGGAAGAAATGGAACTGAATCTGGAACAGGTGACCGCTGTTACGGAGGAGTACGGCGAGGATCAGATCCAGGTGCTGGAAGGCCTGGAAGCCGTGCGGAAGCGGCCGGGCATGTACATTGGCTCGACGGATGCCCGGGGCCTGCATCATCTGGTATATGAAATCGTGGACAACTCGGTGGATGAGGCGCTGGCGGGCTACTGCCGGCAGATCAACGTGACCATCAATCCGGACGGAAGCGTTACCGTGCAGGATGACGGGCGTGGCTTCCCGGTCGGCATGCATCCGAAGATGCATCGTCCGGCGGTGGAAGTCTGCCTGACGGTGCTGCATGCGGGCGGCAAGTTCGGCGGCGGAGGGTACAAGGTATCCGGCGGCCTGCACGGCGTCGGCGCCTCCGTGGTCAACGCCCTGAGTCGTCACTTTACCGTTACTGTGTACCAGAACGGGAACATCTACCAGCAGGAATACGAGCGGGGCAAGTATCTGTATGACCTGAAGGTGATCGGGGAGACGGACCGCACCGGGACGACGATTCAGTTCTGGCCGGATGTGCACAGCGAGGACAATCCGGAAGGCATCTTCGAGACCGGAGATTTTGAGTATGAGACGCTGCGGAACAGGCTCCGGGAGATGGCTTTCCTGAACAAGGGCGTCCGGATCGTTTTCCGGGACGAGCGCGGCGAAAAACCGAAGGAAAACGATTTCTGCTTCGAGGGCGGCCTTCGGGAATTTGTCAAGTTCCTGAATCAGCATAAGCAGGTGCTCTTTCCGGAACCGATCTATACCGAGGGGATCAAGGACGGCATTCTGGTCGAGATGGCCATGCAGTACAACGACAGCTATGCGGAGAATGTCTATTCCTTTGCCAACAATATTGCCACGCCGGACGGAGGTACGCATCTGGCCGGGTTCAATACGGCGCTGACCCGGGCGATCAACGATTATGGCAGACGGTACAAGCTGCTGAAGGACAGCGAACCGAACCTGAAGGGGGAGGACGTCCGGGAAAGCCTGACGGCGATCATCTCCATCAAGATGGAGGATCCGCAGTTTGAGAGCCAGACGAAGAGCAAGCTGGGCAGCGGCCAGGTCCGCGGCGTGGTGGACAGCCTGGTCAGCGAAGAACTGAGCACCTACCTGGAGGAGAATCCCTCCGTCGCGAAGGCGATCGTTTCCAGGTGCGTGGATGCGCAGCGGGCCCGGGAGGCCGCCCGGAAGGCCCGGGAAACGGTGCGCCGCAAAACCGTTCTGGAAAGCGGAAGCATGCCGGGCAAGCTGGCGGACTGCTCGGAACGGGATCCGAGCAAGTGCGAAATCTTCATGGTCGAAGGCGATTCCGCAGGCGGCAGCGCCAAGGAGGGCCGCGACCGTCATTTCCAGGCCATTCTGCCCCTG
Source organism: uncultured Clostridia bacterium (assembly GCA_946629635.1). Lineage (GTDB taxonomy): Bacteria > Bacillota > Clostridia > Christensenellales > Aristaeellaceae > Aristaeella. The sequence goes on along the minus strand of CAMOYA010000041.1, from coordinate 3,753 downwards.
CGCGGCAAGATCCTGAACGTGGAGAAGGTGCGGCTGGACCGGGCGCTGGACAACGCCGAAATCCGGGCGATGATCACGGCATTCGGCTGCGGATTCGGGGATCAGTTTGACGAGAGCAAGCTGCGGTATCACCGGATCGTGTGCATGACGGATGCGGACGTGGACGGCGCGCATATCCGGATCCTGCTGCTGACATTCTTCTATCGCTTCATGCGGCCGCTGGTTGAGAAGGGATATGTGTACGCGGCGATGCCGCCCCTGTACAAGGTGACCAAGGGGAAGACGGAGCGGTATGTGTATGACGATGATGAGCTGCAGCGGCTTCTGGATGAGATCGGACGGGATCCCAAGCCGGAAATCCAGCGGTATAAGGGACTGGGCGAAATGAGCAGCGAACAGCTGTGGATGACGACGATGAACCCGGAGACCCGGTCCATGATGCGGATCACGCCGCAGGACGCCATGGAGGCGGACCGGCTGTTTACGCTGCTGATGGGCGACGATGTGGAACCGAGAAAGCAGTTTATTCAGGAAAACAGCGATCTGGTCAAGGATCTGGATGTGTGAGAAGCGAGGACGCTTTCGACCGTTCCCCCTTTCTCCATTCGGAATCTGATCAAGGATCCGGATTGAAAATGACAGAGGAAATAAAAAGATGATTCAGGACAAGCTGATACCGGTCAATCTGGAACAGGAGATGAAAAAGAGCTTCATCTCCTATGCGATGGCGGTCATTATCGACCGGGCCCTGCCGGACGTTCGGGACGGGCTGAAGCCGGTGCACCGCCGGATTCTGTATGACATGAACGAGCTGGGCATGACGCCGGACAAGCCGTACCGGAAGAGCGCGCGCCTGGTCGGCGACGTGCTCGGTAAGTATCACCCCCACGGAGACTCCTCCGTGTATGACGCGATGGTGCGCCTGGCACAGCCTTTCAACATCCGCTATCCCCTGGTGGAAGGCCAGGGCAACTTCGGCAGCGTGGACGGCGACGGCGCCGCGGCCATGCGGTACACGGAAGCCAGGATGCAGAAGCTGACCCTGCATATGCTGGACGGGATCGAGAAGGATACGGTGGATTTCTACCCGAACTTCGATGAGACGCTGCAGCAGCCTGCGGTGCTGCCGGCCCGGTTTCCGAACCTGCTGGTCAACGGCTCCAACGGCATTGCCGTCGGCATGGCGACGAACATTCCGCCGCACAACCTGACGGAAGTCATCAACGGCGTGATCTGCATGATTGACAATCCGGACTGCACGATCGACGATCTGATGCAGCACATCAAGGGGCCGGACTTTCCGACGGGCGGCATGATCCTGGGCCGGGCAGGCATCCGGGAAACATACTATACCGGGCATGGAAAGATCACCGTCCGGTCGAAGAGCAGTATTGAGGAAATGTCTGCCAACCGCAGCCGGATCGTCGTGACGGAGATTCCGTACATGGTCAACAAGGCCAAGCTGGTCGAGAAAATCGCGGATCTGGTTCGGGACAAGCAGCTGGAAGGCGTCAGTGACATCCGGGACGAGAGCGACCGCAACGGCATGCGTATCGTCATTGAGCTGAAGAAGGACGTTTATCCCCAGGTGGTGCTGAACTATCTGTACAAGCATACGAGCCTGCAGGAAAACTTTGGCGCGAACATGCTGGCGCTGGTGGATGGGAAGCCCCGGGTGCTGAACCTGCGGGAAATGATCTATTATTATCTCGAGCACCAGAAGGATGTGGTCACCCGCCGGACGAAGTACGAGCTGGACAAGGCCAATGCCCGGGCGCACATTTTGGAAGGCCTGCTGAAGGCCCTGGATCATATCGATGAGATCGTCGCCATCATCCGGGCCAGCAAGGATACCGCCACGGCGAAGGAAGCCCTGATGATGCGCTTCGAGTTCACGGACAAGCAGGCGCAGGCGATTCTGGACATGCGGCTCGCCCGTCTGACCGGTCTGGAACGGGAGCGCCTGATGGAGGAATATCAGGAGCTCGAGAAGACCATCGCACGGCTGACTGCGATCCTGGCGGATGAGCATCTGCTGATGGAAGTGATCAAGACGGAAATCACCGCGATCCGGGACAGGTTCGGCGATGAACGCCGGAGTGAGCTGACCGTGATCGAGGGCGAGATCGACGTGGAGGATCTGATCCAGGAAGAGAACATGGTGGTGACGCTGACCCATGACGGATACGTCAAGCGCGTTCCCTCTTCCGTTTACCGGGCACAGCACAGAGGCGGCCGGGGCGTCAGCGGAATGAACGTCAAGGATACGGATTACACGACCCAGATGTTTGTGACGAGCACGCATCAGGAGATCATGTTCTTCACCAATACGGGCAAGGTATACAGTCTCAAGTGCTATCAGATTCCGGAGGCCGGACGTCAGGCGCGCGGTACGGCGATCATCAACCTGCTGCAGATCGCGTCCGGGGAGAAGATCTCCACGATGCTGCCCATGCCGAAGGAAACGGAGCAGGAGTACAATCTGGTGATGGCGACCCGGGGCGGCCTGATCAAGAAGACCGCGCTGGACGAGTTCCGCAACCTGCGCAAGAACGGACTGATCGCCATCGCCCTGAAGGAAGAGGATGAGCTGATCGGCGTGCGGCTGAGCACGGGCGATGATGATATGCTGCTGGCCACCCGCAAGGGCATGTCGATTCGCTTCAACGAGCGGCATGTGCGGAACCTGGGCCGGAACTCGATGGGCGTCCGCTCCATCCGCCTGGCGGACGGCGACGAGGTGATCGATATCGCCGCGGTGGAACCGGATACCACGGTGCTGGCCATCACCTCCCTGGGATACGGAAAGCGGACGAATCCGGAGGAATACCGGGAGCAGGGAAGAAACGGCAAGGGCATCCGGGCCATGAACCTGACGGAGAAGACCGGTGACCTGACGGCGCTGCTGTTCGTGCACGAGGATGAAGACATTCTGCTGATCACCGATGACGGAACGATCATCCGGGCCCGGGCAGCGGACATCCGCCTTTGCGGACGGACGACCCAGGGCGTGCGGATCATGCGTCTGAGTGAAGGCAGCACGGTGGTCGGCGTCTGCCGTGCAGAGAAGGAAGAAGAGGAACCGGCGGAAGTTGAAATCCCGGAGACCGGTGAAACAGGAACGGAAGGAATCGAAACACCGGAAACCGGAGAAGAAAAGACTCCGGAGGAGCGGCCGGAAAGCGATATCTGATGCAATAACCCAGTCAAAACATGGCGGCACGGATGAGACAATTCATCCGTGCCGCCATGTTTTTTCTTTAGGTTGGATTAAGCTTTCCGCGTATCATAACAGATGCAGGCCGATACCGGTGAAGCGCAGGATCTGGAAGCCGGTGCTGAACGGACGGATGACGGTGCACAGTCTGATGGCCTGATCCAAACCGGAAACAAAGAAGAACAACGAAGGGACAGGAGGAAACAACCATGAAAAGGATATTTGCAGGAATCGCAGCGGTTGCCCTGATGATGACAACAATCTCCGCCGCGTCTCTGGCGGAGACCGCAGACGGGCAGGCGATCTCTCAGCCGCAGCAGATCGAACAGCAGCAGGATGGGAACGGACAGAACGGGACAGACCGGCATGAAAACCGGATGCAGAAGCCAGGCGGACAGCGGGGAAACGCTGACTGGAAGGAATCCGGGAACCGGCCGGGCAGACCGGGAGGAAAGTCATCCGGAGGGATGATGGGCAAAGCGGAGCAGAAGCGGAACAGCGAAGCGCAGCAGACCATGCCGGGCAACGGCCAGCAG
>CAMOYA010000040.1 GCA_946629635.1 uncultured Clostridia bacterium | reverse complement strand
AAATATGCATAAAGGGGCTGTCTCTGATGATCCTTTCAGATCATTTTGAGACAGCTCCATTTTGGTGTGCTTATATGACAGAAAAGGGACTGCCTCGATAGTGAGACAGCCCCTTTTCGTGACTCAGCCCAGCTTCCGGGAAAAATCCGCCAGCACTTCGGAGATTTTGATCTGCTGCGGGCAGACCTGCTCACAGCTGCGGCACTGCAGGCACGCGGACGGCAGCTTATCGGCCGGCAGCGCGCTCAGGGCCATCGGCGCGATAAAGCCTCCGCCGGTGTAGGCATGCTCGTTGTAGAGGGAAAGCAGGCGCGGAATATCCAGGCCCATCGGGCAGTGACTGACGCAGTAATGGCAGGCGGTGCAGGGCACTGTGCCGCGGGAGAGCATCCGGGCGGCGACGTCCGTCAGCGTTTTCATTTCCGCTTCGTTCAGAGGCCTGTCCTCCGCAAAGGTGTGCAGATTCTTTTCCAGCTGCTCCGGGCTGGACATGCCGGAGAGGATCACGGTCACAGACGGAATGCTCTGCAGGAAACGGAAGGCCCAGGCGGGAATCTCCTCGTCCGGGCGGAGCGCTGTCAGGGCAGCCTCATGCTCCGGCGGAAGCTTTGCCAGCTTGCCGCCGCGCAGGGGCTCCATCACCCAGACCGGGATGCCCCACTGCCGGAGCAGCTCGACCTTTTCCTTCCCGTGCTGGAATGTCCAGTCCAGGTAGTTGAGCTGCAGCTGACAGAACTCCATGTCCTTGCCGTAGGCGTCCAGGAAACGCTTCAGCACATCCAATTCTCCGTGGCAGGAGAAACCCAGATGCCTGATGCGGCCCTGGCGCTTCTGCTCGATCAGGTAGCTGTAGATCCCGTATTTCTCATCATCCAGATAGGCGTCGATATTCATCTCGCACACGTTGTGAAAGAGATAGAAGTCAAAATAATCCACGCCCAGCTTCTCCATCTGGCGGGGGAAGATCTCCCGGACCTTGCTCCAGTTGGAGGCGTCATAGCCGGGGAATTTCGTGGCCAGGCAGAAGCTGTCCCGCGGATAACGCGCCAGCGCTTTTCCCATGACCGTTTCGGAATTCTCCCCGTGATAGCCCCATGCGGTGTCATAATAGTTGATTCCGCTCTGCATGGCGGTATCCACCATTGCAAAGGTGGTTTCTTCATCAATCCGGCTGTCATCCCCGTCGATCACCGGCAGGCGCATCGCGCCAAACCCCAGTGCGGACAGCTTCATATTCTGAAAGTCCCTGTAAATCATGCTCCCGTTCTCCTTCTGTTTTCCAAATGCTGCTCAGGTTTCGCGTGCCCTGACATACGCTGCCGCAGGACTGATACCGTCCGGGTCGCGCCCGGGGTCAGAGAGGCATCGGATTGCGCTTTCTGCGTTCATCATCGTCCCCTGATGTCAAATATTTCCACGGACAATGATACCACGCTGTGAAGAGTGACGCAAACGCTTATGGAGGAGAAACCGTGATTTTTTGCTCGGACGGGATTGACTGGCGGACGGAAAAGATGTAATATAACAAACGTTATATAACAAGCGTTTCAAAAAAGGAGGGACCGGTTTGCCGCCGAAGACAAGGGTCACAGAGAGCATGATTGTCGACGCTGCCCTGGAGATTGTCCGCCGGAGCGGGTTTGAGAGCATCAACGCGCGGAACGTTTCGGAGCATCTGCACTGTTCCACGCAGCCGGTGATGTATCAGTTTTCGACGATCGACAACCTGAAGCGGGCCGCCTACAGGCGTGCGGATCAGCTGCATTCGGAATACCTGATGAATATCCCGGCGGGGGAGGATCCGATCCGGGGAATCGGCATCAATTACATCCGCTTTGCCGTCGAGGAACCGCAGCTGTTCCGCTTCCTGTTTCAGTCGGGCTACGCGGAGGGAAGCAGCCTGCTGGAGATGGTGAATTCCGAGGAGCTGAAGCCGGTCATGGAGGCCATGCAGCAAGGTTCGGGGCTCAGCGAAGAAAAAACGAAGGAAGTTTTTATCACCGTTGCGCTGTTTGCCCACGGCTACGCGTCCATCATTGCCAACAATCATCTGGAATTTGACGAAAAGCTGATTGCATCGCATCTGGAATGCGCCTGGACAGGTGCGGTACTGGCTGCGGAACAGGAGGGAAATGCATGAAAGTGATTATCCACGATCTGGGGAGTCCCTGTACGGAGAAAGTCAGGGAAAAATACGACCATGTCATCGAAGCGGACGGGAAGTATGCGCCGTGTCAGGGATGCTTCGGCTGCTGGACGAAGCATCCGGCCGAATGCTTCATGAAGGACCGGCTGCAGCAGGTGTGCCGGATCATCGGGCAGGCGGATGAGCTGGTCATCGTCACGAAGAATCTGTACGGCGCGTACAGCACCGATATCAAAAACGTGCTGGACCGTTCGATCGGAACATCCACCCCATTCAGCACGTACCGGGGACGGCAGATGCACCACACGCTCCGGTACGGAAAGCACGATCTGTGGAAGGTGATCGTCTGGGGCGACATCACGGAAGAAGAAAAGGCGACCTTCCGCCTGATGGCGGAACGGAACGCGATCAATGACGGCTTTCAGCGCTCTGAAGTCGGGTTCGCTGCGGATCCCGCAGAACTGGAGGCGATGATATGAAAACGGTATTCATCAACTGCAGCCCCAAAAAGCGCTTCTGCGCCTCTGCGTACTTTCTCTCCATGCAGCGGCTGTTCACGGGCGGCCAGACGGAGACCGAAAAGCTGCGCACCCCGGCGGATCATGAACGAATTCTGGAAAAGCTGCGCGGCGCGGACGCGGTTGTGCTCTGCATGCCGCTCTATGTGGACGGCGTGCCTTCCCATGTGCTTCGCTTTCTGGAGGAGATGGAGGCATTCTGCCGGCGGAACAGCCTGCACCTGAACGTGTACTGCGTCGCCAACAACGGCTTTATCGAGGGCCGGCAGAATGAGCCGATGATGCAGGTGCTTGAACACTTCTGCGCCCGCGCCGGCCTCAGCTGGGGCGGCGGCGTCGGCATCGGCGGCGGGGTGATGCTGAATGTGACCCGCATCATGTTCGTTGTGAATATCGGCCTGCTGGTGCTCAATTCGATCCTCAGCTTCACCCGGGACGGAAACTTCTTTCCGGCGGAGGCATGGATCAGCTTTGCGGAAAACGCGGCGCTGCTGCTTTTCTTCAACCTGGGTGTACTGTTTTACCTGATCCGCATGGGCGGTCATATCCGCCGGGGCACGTTCAGCGGGAAGAGGTATACCCGGATCATGATTCCTTCATTCATTTTCATCCTTTTTGCGGATATCTTCTTTATCATCATCTCGCTCTTTGAAGGCGGCCTGTTCCGGGGCTGGCTGGCGAAGAAACCATATGAAGCTTCCCGCTTAAGTTCACAGGGGACGGGAAAAAGCTGACGGCGCGGATCTCCATCCCTGAAAAGCGCCGGCAGGAAACAGCTTCAGGGGCAGAATGAGCCATGGGAAATACAAACCCGATCCCCGCCTCTGCGCGGACATCATCGATCATCCGCATCATGTTTCCACCCAAATAAAGAAACGCTCGCGGCCGGTTTCCCGGACTCATGCGCGAGCGTTTTTGATTTCAGAAGTTTTTTCCGTTCCAACCCCAGTCGCTGACGGGGTGATAGGTCACATAAACCGCGTTACCCGGAATGTCAAGCTTCCTGCTGAGCAGATCACAGATCTGCCCCGTCAGCATGTCATACCGTTCCTTCGGCGCATCGCCGTACAGGCTGACCGCGACATAGGCCCCCCTGTCCAGCTTTCTGCCCCCAAGCCACAGATCATATGAATCCTCGATCCCCACCATCAGGTAGGTTTCGCTTTTGCCCAGGGTGGTGATCAGCTTTCCCAGTTCAGCCTTGAGCTCTTCCTTCTGCGCTTCGCTGATCTTCACCGTCACCTTTGAATCGATAAAGGGCATAATCAGAACCTCACAGTCTTCGGCGCTTCCGTGAAGGAGCTGAAGGTTGCGGTCGCATCCTGGAAATACAGCACTTCCGTGTTGTCATCCTCCGCGGAATACATTCCCTTCAGCGAGGGATGCGCGTCCAGCATGTGCCGTTTGGCTTCGACCCGATCATCCCGGATCAGCTTTCCGGCAATCCGCAGCCATTTTCCGTCCTTGAAGGCGCAGATCTCCACCTTCGGATTGGCCTGAATCTGCCTGGAAACGTCCTTTGATTTTCCGGTCTGGATGTACAGCTTATCCTCAAAGATATCCGCGGTACCAAAGGGACGGACGCGGGGCTGATCGCCATCGACTGTCGCCAGATAATAAGTACCGCATGCCTTCAGAAATTCATATACTTCCTGCATGGCCGCACCTCACCAGATATCGACGGATCCGGTCTCGTCGCCTTTGATCCACCAGAGCTTGTTCTGGTCGACCCGGACGAAAACGGACTGAGCACCGGCCGGAATCTTCGCCGCGATTTCCTCGGCGGTAATGTTCCCGCCCATGGGGGACTGAACGATGATCTCGAGCTTCGCAGCCTTGGCGCGGGCGACTTTCTTTTCGACCTTCGCTTCGGTCGCTTCCACGGCTTCCTTTACGCGGCGGGTGGTCTTGCGGGCTGCCTTCCTGGCTTCGACCTCGACGGTGGCCGCCTGATCCGCTGCTTTCTTTACGGCGCGCTTCGCTGTGGCGCGGGTCTTTTTGACTTCGGTTTCAACGGCCTTTACGGCCTCATCCAGTTTCTTCTTCGCAGGCATATCAGTTCACCTTATCCTTCAGCGCCTTACCCGCCTTGAAAACAGGCGCTTTGGCAGCCTTGATCTTCACGGTCTCACCCGTCCGGGGATTCCGGCCTTCACGGGCGGCGCGTTCCTTCACGCTGAAGGTTCCGAAGCCGATCAGCTGGACGGAATCTCCGCCGGCCAGCGCATCGCTGATGGCAGCAATGGCGGCATCCAGAGCCACACCGGCATCCTTCTTGGACAGTCCGGCTTCTGCGATCTTCGCAATCAGTTCACCTTTGTTCATATCAGATACTTCCTTTCTGCCCCGCGGGCATTGAACTTACTGCAATTATATCATCCGGACAGGCGAGCTGTAAACCCGGGCGTGCGGATTTCTCCTGACGAAACAAACGCTGCCGGAGAGCATGACGCTCACAGGCAGCGCCGGGACAGGGAAGGTACCTCGTGCGCTAATGAAAAACGTATCCCCCGACTATGCAGGTGCAGAACAGTGCTGCGCTCTGTGTATTTCTTTTTCTATGCAAGTCATGCCAACCTGTGCCATTATGATACCGTAAATTACCCTCTGAGTGTTGATTTTATTGATGCTATAGCACATCAATACGACAAAATCCGAGGCCGAAACCTCGGACTTTTTCGACAGTCTGAAGCAAAGCCGCCGGAGAATGCTCCCCGGCGGCTTTGCTGTCCTTCGTCCTCCTCATAACTCACGGCAATTCGGCAATTCGAAGTACGCCTGCAGGAGTGCGCAGAATCATCCCCCGAAGCCTGTATAACATGGTATAATGGTACCGGAGTCAGAAAACCGGAGGGGAGGCGGTGACGGCGGATCAGATTATTATCCATGTGGATATGGATGCCTTCTTTGCCTCCGTCGAAATCCGGGACAATCCCGCGCTGCGGGGCAAGCCGCTGATCATCGGTGCGCTGCCGCAGGAGCGCGGCGTGGTGGCCACCTGCAGCTATGAGGCGCGGCGGTTCGGCATCCATTCCGCGATGAACATCAAGGAAGCATACCGCCTCTGCCCGGGCGGCATCTATATGCACGGAAGCTATGAAAAATACCGGGCGGTGTCCGAAAAGCTCCATGAGATCTGGAATGAATATGCCACCGCATCGGAGTATATCGCCCTGGACGAAGCGTATCTGGATGTGACGGAGAGCGCCGGCGGATGGGAGAGAGCCTGCGGGTTTGCCCGGGAGATCAAGCGGCGGACGCTGGAGGAGCAGGGGCTGACATGCTCCGTCGGCGTGGCCTATTCGAAGACCGCGGCCAAGACCGCCAGCGAGGAAAAGAAGCCGGACGGATACTTTGAGATCCCTTCGGCGGAGGAATATATCCGGCTCATCATTGACCGGGATGTCCGCGTGCTCTATACCGTCGGGGCAAAGACCGCCGAAAAGCTGAACCGGGCGGGGATCTATACCGTCCGGGATATACAGACGCGTCAGGATGAAATCATCCGTACCTTCGGCAAGCAGGGACTTTGGATCACCCGGATGGCCTTCGGAATCGATGACCGGAAGGTCAGCCCATACAGGCCGGAGGACGCGAAATCCATCAGCCGGGAGATTACCTTCCAGGAGGATGTCAGCGACTTCGGGCTGCTCCGGGACGTGATTCTGCTGCTGGCGATCAGCGTTGAGCGGCGGGCGGCCCGGGTGGGACTGTACGGCGAGGGCGTAACGCTCAAGCTGACATGGTCGGATATGAAAAGCATTACCCGCTCCCGGCTGATTCCGTCCACCCGCTCCGCCGCGGTGATCCATGAGGAGGCGGTCCGGCTGCTGGACCAGGTGCCGCGCCGGCCGGTGCGGCTGGTCGGCGCAGGCATCTATCATCTGACGGGCGAGAACGGCCGGCAGATCCGGATCGATGATCTGCTGCCGGAAATACAGGAGGAGCAGCAGGATAGGCTCGAAGCGGCGCTGAGCGACATGGGGCGGCGCTACGGACTGGACTTTTCCGGCAACCTGGACCGGATTTTTCACGGGGAAACGCTCTACAGAACAATCGAATACATGCGCAGGCACAGATGAGTCGGGGAAACCGTCCGTTCCCTGACCCGTTTTATTGACAAACGGGCTGGATTTCTGTACAGTGCAGGGGACATGAATTCGGAATGATATGACGGCTGACGACGGGGAGCGTCATCAGCATTGAATACTGAATACCGGGAGACAGGAGAGGAAGCGATCATGATGGAGTTTTATGCGGAATGGCGGCTGCGCGGCGACCGCTACAGCGATTCTTTCGGAAACGGACATACGCTGTCCTCCAGCGAATCGACCCAGGGAATGGAGAAGATCGCGGAAAATGGGGAACGGACGTTATTCCGCGGACCGAAGGGACACCGGCTGACGGTGATCCATGAGCGGCGGGGGGACGTGACGGTCTGCCGGACGATATTTGAAAACTGCACGGCGGAGAAGGCGGTGCTGGAGCTTTTGTCCAGCTTCGCGATCCGGGGAATCCGGGCGGACCGCATTCACCGGGCGACCAGCTTCTGGAGCGCGGAAGGCAAGCTGCTGAGCCAGGACATGACCGATCTGAACATGGAACCCTCCTGGGCGAACCATGGCACGCGGATCGAAAAATTCGGGCAGATCGGTTCGATGCCGGTCCGGAAATGGTTTCCGTTCCTGGTGCTCGAGGACAGCGGGACGGGGAGCTTCATTGGCGTACAGCTGTACTGCGCGTCGAGCTGGCAGATGGAGATCCTGCGGAAGGACCCCTCCGTATATGTGCAGGGCGGGCTGGCGGACCGGGATTTCGGCGCATGGTGGAAGGAGATCGGCCCCGGTGAGACCTTCGAAACGCCGATGGCGGTGGTGGCCGAAGGACGCTCGCTGGAGGAGGTGTGCGACCGGCTCGTCAAGGCGCAAAACCCGCGGATTTCGCCGGTGGACCGGGATATGCCGGTGATCTTCAATGAGTGGTGCACCACATGGGGCAACCCCAACATGGAAAACCTGGAGAGAATCGCCGCGCGGCTGGAGGGGACCGGCGTCCGCTATCTGGTGATCGACGCCGGATGGTACAAGTCCCCGGCATACGACAACTGGTTCAACGCGGCGGGGGACTGGATCCCCAGCCGGGAGCTGTTCCCGGAGGGACGGATCGGGGCGGCGACGGAGATGATCCGCTCCCACGGCCTGATTCCCGGCATCTGGTTCGAGTTCGAAAACGTGGGGACGGAGTCGGAAGCGTATCAGGACACGGCGCTTTTGCTGAGCCGGGACGGCTATCCCGTCAGCGTCGGCAGCCGGCGCTTCCGCGACATGCGGCAGCGGGAGAATTGGGATATTCTGGACCGGAAGATGATCCGGCTTCTGAAGGAGAACGGATTCGGATACCTGAAGGTGGACTACAACGAGTGCATCGGCGCAGGCGTTGACGGGGCGGAGAGCCCCGGCGAAGGGCTGCGGCAGACCGTCTGCGCAACCCAGGACTACTTCCGCCACATTGCGGAGGAGCTGCCGGAGCTGGTGATCGAAAACTGCTCGTCCGGCGGGCACCGGCTGGAGCCCTCGATGATGGCGCTGGTTTCCCAGGCCAGCTTCTCGGATGCCCACGAGGCGCTTTCCATTCCGCTGATCGCGGCGAACCTGCAGCGGCTGATCCGGCCGGAACAGAGCCAGATCTGGGCCGTGCTGCGCAAAGAGGCGGACATCCACCGGATCCGGTTTGTGCTGACCGCAGGGTTCCTGGGAAGGCTGTGCCTGTCCGGGGACGCGGGGGAGATTGCGGAGGACGGATGGCAGGAGGCGCTGGCTGCGGTCCGCTTTTACGGCCAGGTGAAGCATATCATCCGGGACGGATATACGGACCGGATCGAATCCACGGTCCGGGATTATTCCAGGCCGGTCGGGTATCAGGCGGTGCGGCGGGTGCTGGGGGATGAGGCACTGGTGGTGGCGCATACCTTCGGCGGAAACGACGCGCCGGCGATGGAACGCCTGATGGAAGGATACCGGGAGGTGCAGCGGTTCGGTTCCGCGCTGGACGGGGAATTCAGGGGCCAGGTGAGCCTGTGGAGACGGATCGGCTGAGCATTCATCTGTATTCGGCAGGTAATCAATAAAAACCGGAGCCGTCTGGCCTCCGGACTTTGGAAGGAGAAGCGCATGAGCAGGAAGGGACACATTCTGGCGGGCATCGTGCTGGCGGCGCTGGCGCTGATGCTGTTTGCGGCCGCCGGGGCGGAGCCGTTTGAACCGGTGGATCTGCCGGTGATATATCTGCACCTGGACGGCGGGGAAGCGGCGGTCTTTGCGATGAACGACAGCGCGGATCATTCCGTCCGCTGCACCGGAAAGATGGACATCGTGGTGCCGGACGGATATGACGGCGGGATCGGCGGCGCGTATCCCCAGGGGACCGTGAAGGGGCTGAAGCTGGACTATATCCGCGGCCGGGGGAACGGCTCCTGGGGGAATCCGAAGAAGCCCTACAAGATCAAGCTGGAGGAGAAAACGAACCTGTTCGGCCTGGGAAAGAACAAACACTGGGTGCTGATGACCAATTATGACGCCAGCCAGATCCGGAACTGGATCACCGGCTGGATGGGCGAGCGGCTGGGGCTGGAGTTTACGCCGATGGGCGCCTTTGTGGAAGTGGTGATGAACGACGAGTATCTGGGCATCTACTACCTGTGCGAGCAGATCCGGATCGCGAAGACGCGGGTGGCCATTGATGAACTGACAGCGGGGGACAGCAGCCTTCCTGCCATTCAGGGCGGATACCTGATCGACTTTTTCCCGGAGGACGAGGGGGCGGACCGGTTCGAAACGGAGCATCTGCTTCAGCTGGGGAGTCATACCCCGTCCTTCAATCCGGCGGATGACGGATATGAGAACGAGGCGCAGAAGCAGTATATCCGTACGTTTATCCAGCAGGCGGAGGACGCCGTTTTCGCTGCGGACGGAAGAAACGCGCAGGGGCGCGGATACGGGGAGATGATCGATCTTCAGTCCCTGGCGGACTACTGGTGGATCATGGAGTTTTCCTGCAACGGGGACGCCTTCCGGACGGATTCCACCCACATGTACAAAAAGCGCTACGAGGCGGACGGGAGCGAAGGAAAGCTGTACTTCGGTCCGCTGTGGGACTTTGACGATGCCTGGGGCAACTGGCTCAGCGACGGGACGCAGCAGGTTGGCTTCAACAACAGCTATTTCCCCTGGATGTCGGAGCTGCGGAAAAAGCCGGAGTTCCTGGCGCTTTTGCGGGCGCGATGGGATGTGTTCCAGGCAGCGCTGGATGAGATGACCCGGGAGGGCGGCCTGCTGGATGCGACGCGGGATGAACTGCAGGGAGCCATGGGGCGGGAGATGGACCGATGGGGCGAGATGTGGAACGATCTGAACGGGGAGTCGCTGCGCCGGTTCCCGGACGAGGTGGAGCACATCCGGAATACCATCGCGCTGCGCAGGCAGTGGATCAATGAGCATATGGACCGGCTCGGCATGGTGGACTTTCAGCTGACGATCCGGATCGAAGGGCAGGAGGACGAAATCGTCAGCCTGCCGGCGGACGGATGGGTGGATCCGTTCATGATCAGCGTACCGGAAGGGTGGGAGGCGACCGCCTTCCTGCTGGAGGACGGAACGAACGTCGAGAACGGATTCCGGATGGAGCAGGATACGACGCTGACCGTTCAGTGTGCGCCGATGGACGAGTGAGATTCAGGCAAAACCGAAAAAAAGAATGCTTCAGTCCTTTGCGGGCTGAAGCATTCCTGCGCTTTGCGCTATCCGATCATGGCCAGAGCGACGAAGCCGATCAGGGTGATCAGGGTCGACAGCGAAAGAACGGAGGAAAGGTAGGCGCGCTGCTGCTCCGTGGTGGAGAACACCGGAAGCACGAAGGGCGGCGGGAGCAGGAACATGAGCGCGATCGCCTTTTCCGAGCGGGCATCCGGCCAGAAGAGGCGGAAAAGCAGCCAGACGGCCGCGCCGAGGACCGCCATGATCACCAGGCGGAGCCCGGCGGCCTGCAGCGCCTGCTTCCAAGGCACATCCCGGAGGACCAGGTCGTAGCCGATGGCCAGGAGGATCAGCGCGCCGACCGGCGCGGAGATGAAGTCAGTACAGGCGTCCAGCACCGCGGCGGCACCGGAGGGAACAAGGCTCCGATACAGGCCGGTGGCGCCGAGGAGCACGCCGACGAGAATGGCCAGAATGATCGGGGAGAGGAGCATCTCCCGGATCAGCCGGCGGAGCGTGCCCGGCGCTGCCCCCTTTTCCCGGCGGCTGAGCAGCAGTTTGTACAGCGTGAAGACGAAGAGCACCTGGCCCAGATCGATGCGGGCGAAGTCCGCGAGGGTTTCCGTGCCGTAGAGGAGCGTATAGAGCGCATAGCCGAGCATGCCGGCCTCAAAGCCGGTGGTCAGGAACGGCAGAAAGCGGTTCCCGGTTTTCAGAAGCCTGCCGGCCCATCCGCCCAGCAGCCAGGCCAGCACGCAGACCAGAAACATGACGGGCGGAACGACGAGCGTGGCGGCGGAATATTCCGCCGTGGCAAAGGTATGCAGCAGTACGGCCGGCAGGCCGATCTGCACCGCAACTGTCTTGAGCGCGTCAATGCCGCGCCGGTCGAGCAGCTGCTTCTTCCGGCAGAGCATGCCGATCAGAAGCATCAGCACCACCGGCAGAACGATACGCAGAACTTCACTGAATCCAGTCAAAGCGTTTTCCTCCAGCAATCAGGGTCATTCGGGCCGGGCAGTTCAGTCCGGCCTTTTTCAGACGGAAACCGGCGCCGCTGCTCAGAACGCGGGGAGGCGGCCGAGGGAGATGAATCGCTCGTCCTGATACACTTCCCGGATGCGGAAGGGATCATTGTCCATCAGCCAGCGGCCGTGCCAGGGCATCAGCCAGAGCCAGGGACTGCCCTCCTGAAAGAACGCATCCGGCGCGGGAATCAGGCCGCACTCGTGCAGGGCGAGCATTTTGTCCGGATACTTCTCCTGCAGCCGGCGGAAGGACGCGGCGTGGGTGGTTTCGCCCCGATAGGTATCGGAGCCGGCAATGTCAAAGAATTCGCTGCCCGGATCCCAGCCGTCCAGCACGTCGTCCGCGTAGCCCAGCACCCAGATCAGGTTCCGGAGTCCGTAATCCTCCGTAAAGCGGCGGTACATCATCCGCCAGAGGGCAGCGAAGGCCTCGCCGCCGCCCTTGCCCCACCAGAACCAGCGGCCGTCAAACTCGTGGAAGGGCCGCCAGAGCACGGGCACATCCGCCGCCTGCAGGGTCTCCAGCGCCCGGGCTGCGTCATCCCAGCGGCGGAGAAGCTTTCCGTGCGCCTCCGTCCCCGGCGTAAGCAGCTTTTCAAAATCCGGGTTTTCCTCCTTGCTGGAGGGATAGTCGTTCCCGTCGATGCCGGTGTGCCAGCAGATGGACACGATGCCGCCCCGGTCGTTCCATTCCCGCGAGCGGTCCACCACGCCGGCATAGTCGTCATGGATAAAATCCAGCCCCCGGATGGCGGGCAGGTCACCGGTGACGGCGCGGATCCAGTCCAGCTCCCTTCCGGCCACGGAGGTGCGGGGGGATTCCTGCTGGGCCAGGAGGATCTTCTGCGTAAAGCAGGACCGGAGGAGATTGTACAGGCTTTGGGTGCGGGGTGATTTCATGGCGCAAACCTCACTGAACAAAAGATTAAGTGAAAGTATAGCATCTGCATCCGCGGGATGCAAATGGTATATTTCGATTCTATTCCGCGCTCTTGTCCTCCGGATGGGGCCGGGAGGAGATCCGCTTCTGACGGTACTGCAGCGGGGTCTCCCGGAACTGCAGGCGGAAGCGGCGGACGAAATTGCTCACGTCCGGGTAGCCGCACTGCCCGGCGATCGAGGCGATGGAAAGCTCGCTGTTGAGCAGGAGCAGGCGGGCACGCTGCATACGGCTCTGGGTGATGTACTGCATGGGGCTGATGCCGACCGCCCGGCGGAAATGCGAGGAGAGGCAGCCGGGGGACACATGATACTTCGAAGCCAGGGCGGAAAGGGAAAAGTCGCTGCAGAAGGTTGCGTCGAGCTCGGAGAGAATATCCTGCACGGGGAGGAAGGAAAGCTGGTTCGGCGGGGTGAACATATCGGGGCGCAGGGACTGGGCATCCGTCAGGATCAGGGTCATGAGCGCCTCCATGCGCACGTCGGAAAGCGGGCCTGCGCCGGAGCGGGTCTCCATGAGCATCGAAAAATAGCTGTCAAAGCGCGGCTTGAGGCTGCCGGTCTCCACCACGTAGGGGAACTGCTCCCCGTGAAACCGGAAGACGGAGAGCAGCAGCACATCATTATGGAAGGCCTTCAGCTCGGTGGTCGGCAGCAGAAGATAGTACCGCTTATAGGGCAGGTCGAGCGGACGGGAGGCGTGCTCGTCGAAGGGGTTGAGAAAGATCAGCGAGCCGGGACCGCAGACGAAATCGCGGCTGCGGACGGTGATGACCGCTGAACCGGAAACGACATACAGCATTTCATAATAGGTATGGGTATGCATGCCATGGGGCGTGGGCTGGTCATTGTAGCGGATGTCGATGGACACGGGAGACCTCCTGAAATCGAAATTACATATATTCATGCAATAAAAAACGATTTTTCGACCCGGATCCATAGTATCATAAACAATAGAAACAGACAAGGGAGCTTAATCATATGCAGCACGTAGCGTTCCATTACGCAACCATGGAAGAGCTGGAGGCCGAATCGAAAAAACTGAATGCTTTCATCCCGCTGAGCGGGCGGACGGAGCAGATTTTTCAACCGCTGGGGATCGGAGAGAAGGAAGCGGCGAACCGGATCGCCTTTCAGCCCATGGAGGGAACGGACGGAACGGAGGACGGCGCTCCGGGAGAGCTGACCGTCCGGCGGTATCACCGGTTCGCGAAGGCGGGCCCTGGTCTGATCTGGTTCGAGGCGGTGGCGACGGTGCCGGAAGCGCGGGCATCCGCCCACCAGCTGATGATCACGGAAAAGAACGTGGACAGCTTCCGGAGACTGACGGATGAGATCCGGGAGATCTCCCTGAAGGAGAACGGAAACGCGCCGGTGATCGTCATGCAGGCGACGAACTCGGGCCGGTACTCCAAGCCCCACGGATATCCGGAACCCCTGATCGCCTACAACTGCCCCCCGCTGGAGGATTCCCCTCTCGGGAAGGACAGGATTGTGAGCGACGGGGATCTGAAACGGTTCGAGGAGGCGTACACCCGGGCCGCTCGGCTGGCCGGGGAGGCCGGCTTTGACGGGATGGACATCAAGTGCTGCCACCGGTACCTGGCCTGCGAGCTGCTGTCAGCGTACACCCGCCCCGGGGAATACGGCGGAAGCTGGGAAAACCGGACGCGATTTCTGAAAAACTGCTACCGGGCGGCGGAGGGCGGAAAGCCGGGGAATGGCTTTTTCCTGACCAGCCGGCTGAATGTATATGACGGATTTGAATGGCCCTGGGGCTTCGGCGTCCGGGAGGGCGGCGGGCTCGCGCCGGACATGACGGAACCGGTCCGGCTGATCCGGGAGCTGCAGGACGAATTCCGGATTCCCCTGATCAACGTGACCATGGGCAATCCGTACAGGAATCCGCACGTGAACCGGCCGTACGACCACGGCAACTACGTGCCGGATGAGCATCCGCTCGAGGGCATCGGCCGGATGATGCGCGGGGTGAGCGAGATTCAGCACGCTGTCCCGGGACTGCCGGTGATCGGCAGCGCTTTCAGCTATGTGCGGCAGTGGGCGGGAAACCTGGCGGCCGGCATGCTGGAAGGCGGGCACTGCGCGATGGCCGGGTTCGGCAGAATGGCCTTTGCGGATCCTGAATTCGTGCATGAGCTGCGCGGAACGGGCAGCATTCAACCGGGCGGCTGCTGCGTGACCTGCGGCGGCTGCGCGAAGCTGCTGCGGGCGGGAACGCCCGCGGGCTGCATCGTCCGGGACCGGGAGGTGTACAGGCTGTGAGATGCGCGTTTGTGACCGGATCCTCCCGCGGAATCGGGCGGGGGATCGCGGAAAGGCTTCAGGCGGAGGGATGGCGGGTGATCTTCTCCGGAACGCGGAGGGAGCGGCCGGCGGATTTTCCTCCGGAGGCGGATTATATCCCCTGCGACATTTCCCGGGCGGAGGAGCGGCAGGCGGCGCTGGAGGAGATCCTGCGGCGGTGCGGCCGGATCGATCTGCTGGTGAACAACGCGGGGGTTGCGCCGCTGGAGCGGCGGGACATTCTGGAGATGACCGAGGAAAGCTTTGACCGGGTGACGGGGATCAACCTTCGGGGAACGCTGTTCATGTGCCAGCTGTTCGCCCGGGAGATGATTGCCGAGCGCGAAAGGGTGAGCGACTGGCAACCGCGGATTGTGAACATCGGCAGCATGAGCGCCTACACCTCCAGCACGAGCCGCGGGGAGTACTGCATCAGCAAGGCGGGCGTCGGCATGGTGACGAAGCTGTTTGCCGATCGGCTGGCCCCGGAGGGCATTCCGGTGTTCGAGGTGCGGCCGGGGATCATCGATACGGACATGACGAAGGTCGTGCACGGGAAGTACGAGCGGATGATCGCGGACGGGCTGCTGCCGGTGCGCCGGTTCGGAAAGCCGGAGGACGTGGCCGGGATGGTACTGGCATGCGCCAGCGGGCTGCTGGATTATTCCGCGGGCCAGGTGCTGGACGCGGACGGCGGATTCAGCCTGAGGAGGCTGTAAAAAAGGAAGGGCAGGAAGCGTATGCGGGAAATTCACATCCGGACGGTGGTGGTCGGATCGGGGTGCGCCGGGCTGAACGCGGCGGACACGCTCTCTGCGCTGGGGGAGGAAAGCCTCGCCCTGGTGACAGAGGACATGAATGCCGGTACATCCCGCAACACCGGCAGCGACAAGCAGACCTACTACAAGCTTTCTCTGGCCGGGGACGAGGGCGACAGCGTCGGCGCCATGGCCAGGGATCTGCACTATCCGGACGTGAACGGGGACACGGCGCTGTGCGAGGCGGCGGCTTCGGCGGAATGCTTCTTCAAGCTCTGCGCCCTGGGCGTTCCCTTTCCCGTAAATGAATACGGCGAATACGCCGGATACCAGACGGATCACGACGTGCGCCGGCGGGCATCCTCGGTCGGTCCCCTGACCAGCCGGCTGATGACCGAGGCGCTGGAGCGGTCCGTGCGGCGCAGAGGGGTCCGGATTCTGGACCGGTGCGTGGCCGCCCGGGTGATCACCGGGGAAAACGGGGTTGCTGCGCTGGATGTATACGACCGGGAGGCGCGGGAGATCCTGCGGATCCGCTGCGCGAACATCATTCTGTGCACCGGCGGCCCGGCGCACATATACCGGGACCGGGTCTACCCGGAGAGCCAGCACGGGATGAGCGCGCTGGCGCTGGAGAAGGGCGCGGCGGGAGCAAACCTGGACTGCTGGCAGTACGGGCTGGCCTCCATCCGCTTCCGATGGAACCTGAGCGGAAGCTATCAGCAGGCGCTGCCGCGGTATGTGTCGGTGGACGCGGAGGGGCGGGAGCGGGACTTCCTTTCCGACGCGCTGGGAGATCAGGAGGCCATCGCGATGACCTTCCTGAAGGGATACCAGTGGCCATATGACGAAAGCCGGCGGGAGGGCTCCTCCCGGGTGGATCTGCTGGTGAAAAGGGAATGCGACGCGGGGCGGCGGGTGTATCTGGATTACCGGCGCAGCCCCCGGGGATATGACCGGTCCGCGCTGGCTGCGGAAGCCCGGGAATACCTGGACAAGTGCGGCGCGACGCAGGAGACGCCGATTGAACGGCTGCGGGCGATCAATGCGCCGGCCATCGAGCTTTACCGGAATCATGGGATCGATCTGGAGACGGAGCGGCTGGAGATCCGCGCCTGCGCGCAGCATCACAACGGCGGCATCGCCGTGGATGACCACTGGCAGACGGAGGTGCCGGGGCTGTATGTGTGCGGCGAGGCGGCGGGCACCTTCGGCCGGAAGCGGCCGGGAGGTACGGCGCTGAATTCGACCCAGGCCGGCTCCATGCGGGCCGCGAAGCACGCGGTGCGAAACGGCAGGCAAATCCCGGAAGGCATGCTTCCGGAGGAGCCGTTCCGGCTTCCCGCGGGGGACGCGGAGCCCTTCCGGACGCGGATGACGGAGGTCGCCGGCATCCGGCGGGACAAGGCGGGCATGGCGCGGCTGCAGGCGGATGTGGACGCCGCGCTGGCGGTGGCCGCGGAGGCGGATCCCGCCGGGGCGGACTTTGAGGAGCGGCTGATGCTGCGGGATATGCTGGTTACCCAGCGAGAGGTGCTCTCGGCGATGATTGCAGCCGCCGGGGAGGAAGGAAATCCCGCAGGCGTGCTGGAGACCCGCGGCGGGGTTTCGGCGCGGATTCCCGCGAGGCCGATGCCGGAGCGGGATCTGTGGTTTGAGCATGTGTGGAGAAAGTATCGGGAAAGTGGGGGCTTTCCGATCGCCCCCACACCCCTTCGGACGGAATAAAGTGATTTGATCATGACGGAGAATGGCTGCAATGGATGAAATCAGCAGGCTGATTGAGGCGGGAGACCTGGCGGAGCTGCTCGGG
>CAMOYA010000039.1 GCA_946629635.1 uncultured Clostridia bacterium | reverse complement strand
TGGATCAGGGTACCGACGGGAATGTTGCTGATCGGCAGCGCGTTGCCGGGCTTGATGTCCGCATTGTCGCTGGAGATCACGGTGTCACCCGTCTTCAGGCCCAGAGGCGCCAGGATGTAGCGCTTCTCGCCGTCTGCGTAGTACAGAAGAGCAATGAAGGCGCTGCGGTTCGGATCGTACTCAATCGCCTTGACCGTGGCCGGAATGTCCACCTTGTCGCGCTTGAAATCGATGATCCTGTACTTCCGCTTGTTGCCGCCGCCCTGATGACGGACGGTGATCTTGCCCTGCTTGTTGCGGCCGGAGTTCTTCTTCAGAGTCTCGGTCAGGCTCTTCTCCGGGGTTTTCTTGGTGATTTCTTCATAAGTCAGTACCGACATAAACCGCCGGGCGGGCGAAGTCGGCTTGTATACCCGAATAGCCATTTATTTCGTCTCCTCCCTGCTGTTACTGGGCCATGCCTTCGAAGAACTTGATGGGCTTGGAGTCCTTCTTCAGAATCACATAGGCCTTCTTGGTTTCAGGGGTCATACCCTGGGTGCGGCCCTGCCGCTTCATCTTGCCGATGGTGCGAACGGTGTTGACCTTGGCAACCTTCACGCCGTCATCCGCGAAAACCGTTTCCACGGCGCTCTTGATTTCGGCCTTGTTCGCCCGGATGTCCACTTCGAAGACGTAACGCTTGTCTTCAATTCCCTCGTACGCCTTTTCCGTCAGGATGGGGCGCTTGATGATATCATGAGGATTCTTCATTATGCGTACACCTCCTCGACGGATTCCTTCGCGGCCTGGGTCAGCACGACCTTGCCGGCATTCAGGATGTCATACACGTTCAGGGTGTTGACGTAGCTGACCTTGGCGGTGGGCAGGTTTGCGGTCGCCCGCAGCACCTTTTCTTCCGGCTCCGGCAGAACCACGAGCGCTTTCTCCGCCTGCAGGTTCTTCAGGGTCTGGGCCATCAGCTTCGTCTTGGCTTCCTTCAGATCCAGCTTGTCGACAACGACGATCTCGCCGGCATTCAGCTTCGCGGTCATCGCGCTCTTGAACGCGAGGCGGCGAACCTTCTTGTTCACGTTGATCACATAATCCCGGGGCTTGGGCGCGAACACCACGCCGCCGTGGCGGAACTGAGGTGCGCGGTTGCCATGGTGCCGGGCATTGCCGGTGCCCTTCTGGCGGTAGATCTTCCGGCCGCCTCCGCGGACTTCGCCGCGGGTCAGGGCGCTCTGGGTTCCCTGGCGCTGAGCGGCCAGGTAGGAACGGACCATCAGATGCATCGCCGCTTCGTTGACGGGCGCCGCGAAGATTTCCTCGCTCAGCTCCACCTCGCCGATGGCCTTTCCTTCCATATTATAAAGCGTTGTTTTTGGCATTTTTCTTATCCCCCCGTCTTTACGCCTTGATGGTGTCGCGGATGATCAGCAGGCCTTCATTCGGGCCGGGCACAGCGCCCTTGACCAGCAGCAGGTTGCGTTCCGCGTCCACCTGGACGACTTCCAGGTTCTGAACCGTCACCCGGTCAACACCGTAATGACCCGCCATATGCTTGTTCTTGAACACGCGGCTGGGGTCAGAGTTTGCACTCAGGGAGCCGACTCCGCGGTGATACTTGGAACCGTGTGCCATGGGGCCGGTGTGCTGATTCCAGCGCTGGATGGCGCCGGTGTATCCGTGGCCCTTGCTGGTTCCGGTGATGTCGATCTTGTCGCCCTGGGCGAACTGGTCGCACTTGAGCACGTCGCCGACTTTGTAACCGCTGCAGTCATCGAACCGGAATTCACGCAGGGTGCGCTTCGCATCCACGCCGGCCTTCTTGAAATGGCCCAGTTCCGGTTTGTTCAGCAGCTTCTTGGCGCGGTTTTCGGTCAGATCGCCGAAACCGACCTGAACGGCTTCATAGCCGTCGCTTTCCTTGGTCTTGGTTTGCACTACGGTGCAGGGGCCCGCTTCAATCACGGTAACCGGTACGAGGCGGCCGTCTTCCGCGAAGATCTGCGTCATACCGATCTTTTTGCCCACGATCGCTTTCTTCATTATAATCGCTCCTCCTGCCTCACAGTTTCATTTCGATTTCGACACCAGCAGGAAGATCAAGCTTCATCATGGCGTCCACCGTCTTGGGATTCGGATTGTTGATGTCGATCAACCGCTTATGGGTGCGGCGTTCGAACTGCTCGCGGCTGTCCTTGTACTTATGGACGGCGCGAAGAATGGTGACGATTTCCCTTTCCGTCGGGAGCGGGATGGGGCCGGAGACACGAGCGCCCGTGCGCTTTGCAGTTTCAACGATCCGCTCCGCGCTCTGGTCGATCAGTTTGTGCTCGTAGCTCTTCAGCTTGATACGGATTTTCTGGTTGGCCATACCTGTTAAACCTCCTCAATTTCGTTCTCTCTTGCGCTTGGGGGAATCCGCTCGCAGGTGCAGATTCCGTTTGCGCCTTCGAGTCCGTCGCCCGATTAGCGGGCTGGTCCGCGATAATTACCCGTCTGGCCGGACGGCAACTTACCGCTTCATCCCTGAACAGACAACAGCAGAATTATACATGATCCTTTTTTCTATTTCAAGAGGTGAAACGGCCAATTTTGCAATTTTTTTCACTTTTTTTCTTCTTCCGATGCACCTGAACCGTTTGATTTCTCTTGCGCCGCTCCCTGCAGTTATGTACACGGCTTCGGGTGTATCCTTCTCGGGCTTCAAAAAAGCGTTTTTGCCGCCATCAGCGATCCGGTCGGCAAAAACGCCCGTCTGATTTCCCTTATTTTTCGGCCCTGTTTGCGTCTCACTATTGACACGCTATCAGGTGTATCTATTCCGTTTCGCTCCATTCTTCGTACAGCGCATCGATTTCCGCCTTCATGAGGTTATATTTTTTCGTCATTTCCGCGGCCTGCTCCGGATCCTTCCAGATCTCCGGAGACGCCAGCTCCGCCTCGAGGCGGGCGGCCTCCTCCTCAGCCCGGGCGATCCGCTCCTCCAGGAGGCGCACCTGTTCCTTCTGCGCCTTCTGGCGCTGGATTTCCTCCCGGTTCTTCTTCTTTTCCCGGTCCAGGGCGGTGCGGGTCATTCCGGCCGTTTCTCCGTCCGGCGCCTCGTCCCGGCGGCTCTTTTCGAAATAGCTGTCATAATTGCCCAGGTATTCCTTCAGTGCACCGTCCTCGAGCACGCAGACCTTCTCTGCGAAGCGGTTGATAAAGTACCGGTCATGGCTGACGGCGATGATCGTTCCGGGATAATCGGCCAGCGCATCCTCGAGCACCTCGCGGCTGTCCATGTCCAGATGGTTGGTCGGTTCGTCCAGCAGCAGCACGTTGTCCTTCCGGAGCATCAGCTCCGTCAGGGCCACGCGTCCCTTTTCCCCGCCGCTGAGCGTCGATATCGGCTCAAACACCTCATCGCCGGTAAAGAGAAACAGTCCCAGCGCGCCGCGGATCTCGGCCTGATCCATCCGCGGAAACCGGTCCCACACCTCATCCAGCACCGTTTTCCGCTCATCCAGGCCAGCCTGATGCTGGTCGTAATAGCCGATGTCCACGCCCGTGCCCCAGCGGATCATGCCTGCGTCCGGTTTTTCCTCCCCGGTCAGGCACCTGAGCAGTGTGGACTTGCCCGTTCCGTTGTCGCCGATCAGCGCGATCCGGTCCCCGGCGCGGGCATGGATCTTCAGATTGTCAAAGATGACGCGGCTGCCGAAGCTTTTTTTCAGCCCTTCCGTCTGCAGCACATCCTCGCCGGTCCTGCGCCGCGTTTCGAACCGGAAACGGATGGTTCCTTCCTCCTGCGGCCGCTCCAGGCGTTCCATTTTTTCGAGGCGCTTTTCACGGCTTTCCGCCAGCCGGATGCTTTTTTCCCGGTTGAAGCGCCGGTACATGGCGATCACCGCTTCCTGCCGGGCGATCTCCTTCTGCTGCATCTCCCAGGCGCGCATCCGCGTTTCGTAGACTTCCGCCCTCTTGACCGTATACTCGCTGTAATTCCCCGTATATGTTTCCACGGTGCCCAGGATCATTTCCGCCATCCGGTTGCAGACATGGTCCAGGAAGTACCGGTCATGGCTGATGACCAGCACCGCGCCGCGGTAAGCCTGCAGATAGTCCTCCAGCCATGCGATGCTCTTGAGATCGAGATGGTTCGTCGGTTCGTCCAGCAGCAGAAGATCCGGATCCGTCAGCAGCATCCGTCCGAGGCAGAGTCGGGTTCTCTCCCCGCCGCTGAGCCGGGACGTTTCCATTCCGCGGCATTCCCAGAGCTTCAGCCCCTTGAGCACGCCGGTCACACGGCTGCGCCATTCGTATCCCCGCTGCCGTTCGAAATCACGGGTCAGCGCGTCGTACCGGCTGCCAAGCCTCCGCAGCGCTTCGGGGTTTTCCCCCTCCTCCGCCATCTGCACCTCGAGCGCGCGCAGATCCTCCTCCATCCGCATCAGCGGGACGAACACGCTTTCCAGCGCCTCCTGAACGCTTTCATTGCCGTCCAGTTCTCCCTGCTGGGCCAGATAGCCGATCCGCAGGCCCTTCTGCATATTGACGCTTCCGTCGTCCGCCGCTTCTACGCCGGCGATGATCTTCATCAGGGTGCTTTTTCCGCAGCCGTTGACCCCGACCATGCCCATCCGGTCCTGCTCCTGCAGGGTAAAGGAAACATTCTTCAGGACCTCATGCGTCCCGAAGCTCTTCTTCACGTCCTGCAGTGCCAGTATGATCATAAACCGTTCCCCTCATCTGTACCGGGCATCCGGATCGTCTCAGCGGCTCCCGTCATTTTTCGATCCGATAGATCTGCCCGACCGTATCCCTCAGTGCAATCTCCACCTGCACGTCCTGCCCGACCCGGATGCCTTCCCTTTCCATGGCGCCTTCCGATACATGCCGGGCGAGCGTCGGCGTATTGTTCTCGCCGCTCAGGTGGCCCAGGATCACATGAGCCGTTCCCCCGGCGATCAGCTTCAGCAGGGCGTCCGCGCAGGCTTCATTGCTCAGATGCCCGTGATCCCCCAGGATTCTCTTCTTCAGCAGGGCATTGTAATGCGGGTTTGCCCGAAGCATGTCCGGATCGTGATTGCTCTCCAGCAGCACCATGTCGCTGCCGACGATCCGGCGATATACATTTTCCGAAAAATGGCCCAGATCCGTCGCTGTGGAGATGCTCATTTTTCCTCCCCACAGCCGGTAGCCGACCGGATCCGCGGCATCGTGCGGAATCGAAAAGGGCGCCACGCCGATGTCGCCCAGCAGGAAATCCTTTCCGGCCTCCGTTTCCTTCATCAGGTCCGCCGGGATCTTACCGCACTTGTTTCCGATCGCCAGCCACGTCTCGCGGGTGGCATAAACCGGAATATGATATTTCCGGGCCATCACGCCGACGCCCAGAATATGATCGCTGTGTTCATGGGTCACCAGAATCCCGTCGATCGTCTGCGGATCCACCCCGATCGTCTGCAGAGCATCCGCGATGCATTTCCCCGTTTTCCCGGCATCCACCAGCAGCCGCGTTTTCCCGTACTGGCAGAACAGCACATTTCCGCTCGATCCCGAATACAGCGGACAGAAATACATTTCCATATTCATTCCCAGCTCTCTACAGATCCAGATGTTTCGCCACCCGCTCCTCGACGGGGGGCGGCGTCATATAATCCTTCCCGAAAAGAATCGTCAGCACCTCGTCATACTTCTTCGGAATCAGGCATCTCAGATCCTCAAACGGCGCATAGATTTTCTCCCGGAACTGTTCCGGATGCCATACGTGCATCATCAGTTCGAAAGCCCCGTTCGACATATGCAGATCATTGCCCGTTCTGTACTTTGTGGAAACCTTCTCATACCTTTTTGCCTTCCACTGATAGCTGAACGGCAGTCCGATCAGGTGCGTCACGCGCAGCAGGATCCGGTTCCGGAGGCCAAACCGGGTATAGTCCACATTTTTCTTCATCATCCCCTGCAAAAGGTGCAGATGCAGATAATGCAGCTTTCTCCGGATGCCTGCCGGGGGCAGCGGGTCCAGAATAAAAAAATCCGTGAACGCTGCGGCTTTTTCCGGATCCCGGTTCATCACGCGCGGCGTCCATGTGTCCAGATATGTCAGTTCAAACTGCGGATCGCATTCTGCCGGATAAACCGTCCGGAATTTGGAAAACTCCTGGCGCGTCATCAGAAGATCCACATCGTCATCCCACGGGATGAATCCCTGATGCCGTACGCAGCCCAGCAGCGTTCCGCACATCAGATTGTACTCAATCCCATATTTTTCACAGATCTTCGTAATGTCCCGCAGCTGACACAGCAGCTCCTCATGGATTTCATCCAGGGTCAGCTCACGCTTCATTCAGCCAGGCCTCCGTTCTTTGCGCAATCGTCTTTCCGTCCATCCCGTAGATTTCCCGCAGATACTGCTGGTTGCCGACCACCGCAGTAAAGCAGTCCTGAAGACCGATACGGTGAATCCGGCATCCGTTGCCGGTCTCCGCCGCCACTTCGCAGACGGCGCTCCCGAACCCTCCGGTTACGGTGTGTTCCTCCACCGTCACGACATGCCGGAACCGCTCCGTCAGGCGGATCACGGCCTGCCGGTCAATCGGTTTGAAGCACGGAAAGCTGATGACCGCCGCATCGATCCCTTTCGACTTCAGGAGATCGGCCGCCTCCGCCGTCTGCGTCAGGATGCCGCCCGCGCTCAGCAGTGCAACATCCTTTCCCTCCCGGAGCACGATCGGCTCCGGGAAGCGCCAGTTTTCCACCTTTCCGCCGTGAACCGCCGGCTCGTTTCCGCGCCCGAGGCGGAGATAGCATGTGCCCTCCGTATGCAGCATCACCCGCGTCACCGCTTCCGTTTCCGCGGGATCGCCCGGAGCAAAGCACGTGATGCCGGGAATGGCGCGCATCACGGCCATATCCTCCGTCGCGTGGTGGCTCATGCCCAGGCTGCCGTAGACGAATCCGCCGCCGACGCAGACGATCTTCACGTTCGCCCCGGGATAGGCGCAGTCATTCCGGATCTGCTCCAGCGGACGGAGCGTCGGAAAATTGCCGATCGAGTAAACAATGACCGTTTTACCGGTCGCGGCCAGCCCGGCAGCCATGCTGACCATGCCCTGCTCCGCGATCCCCGCATTGATGATTCTGTCCGGAAACCGGTCCCATATGGGCCGGAGCACGCCGAAGCCCAGGTCCCCGGTGATCAGAACGATGCTCCGGTTCTCCGCCATTTCCTCCACGAGAATCCTGACAAACGCGTCTCTCACGGTCTCTGTGCCTCCAGTTCCTTCAGCGCCGCCTCGTATTCCTCGCCCTGCGGCGTCCGATAGTGCCACAGAATGTTGTTTTCCATGAAGGAGACGCCCTTTCCCTTTACCGTGTGGGCCAGCACGACGCTCGGCCTTCCGCTGCCGGCGTTATCCTTCATTTCATCAAAAGCAGCCCTCAGGGCATGGACATCATGGCCGTCCACGCTCCGGGCGTTCCATCCGAAATCTTTCCATTTTTGTTCGAAAGGCTCAAGCTTCAGTGTTTTTTCCACGGTGAACAGGCTCTGCATATGATTGTAATCCACCACCGCGCACAGCCGGTCCAGCCCGAACTGCGCCGCCTGCAGCGCCGCCTCCCACACGGATCCTTCATCGCATTCCCCGTCGCCGAGCACGACCCACGTGCGCCACTGTTCCCCGTTCATCCGGGCGCCGAGCGCCATCCCCGTTCCGATCCCCAGGCCGTGGCCCAGAGATCCGGTCGACACTTCAACCCCCGGAATTCCCTTATGGCTCACATGGCCGCTGAGAATGGATCCGTTGGCATAGTGCGTTTTCAGCTGCTCCACGGGAAAGAAGCCCGTCTCGGCCAGCGCCGCGTACACCGCGCTGCCTGCATGGCCCTTGCTCAGAATCATCCGGTCCCGGTCCGGCCTGCGCGGATCCGCCGGATCCACGTTCAGCACCCCCGTATACAAAACGGCGATGATCTCCGCCACGCTGAAGACGCTGCCGATGTGGCTGCCCCGGCTGATGTGGCTCATTTCCAGCCCGTTTCTGCGGATCAGCCACGCCAACGTCTCCGGATCCGTCACATCCGGCTTTCCTTCACCATACGCGCTGTGAACCAGCGCCTCATACTCTCCCATCGGATCCCTTCTCTTTCACCGCGTCCTCCGCCTTTCTGAACACGCCGCGGACCGTCTCCAGCATCAGGGCGCAGTCCAGACCGAAGCTCTGGGTCTTCGCGTACTCCACCCGCAGCGCATTCTTCCGGGGCAGGATCAGCCTTTCGAAATTGCCGACCGGGTCCTCCTCGCCGACGATCTCGTCCTGGCTGATATATTCAATGCTGCTCCGGTCGGTCACGCCCGGCCTCACCCACATGATGCACTGCTGCTCCTCCGTATACTGCGTGGTATACAGCAGAAGTTCCGGCCGTGGGCCGACGAAGCTCATTTCCCCCTTGATGATATTGAACAGCTGCGGCAGTTCGTCCATCTTCAGCCGGCGCATGATCCTTCCGGCCCGGGTCACCCGCGCATCATTCTTGGCTGTGCAGCCGCCGGTCTTGTCCGCGTCCACCACCATGCTGCGGAATTTATAGATCCGGAAAGGCTGATTGTGATATCCGCCCCGTACCGCCCTGTACAGCACAGGCCCCTCCGAATCCAGCTTCACCCAGACGGCCAGCGGAATCATCAGCACGATCCCGGGAATCAGCAGGATGAGCGCCAGGACAAGATCCAGAATTCTTTTCACAACCTTGCTGTAGAACGGATGGGAAAGCGGCCCGTCCCAGTAGGGCATCTCCGGCAAATCTTTCTTACTCATTGATCAGATCCAATACCTCGTTCAGCCTTTCGAGTTCTTCCCTGGAAGCGTAGCTGAGCACGATCCTTCCCCGGTTGATGTTTCCGGTCAGCACGCTCCTGAGTCCCGTCTTGCTTCTGATTTTTTCCTGCAGCTCACCCAGCTCCGCCGGCATCTCCGGCTTCTTTCTGGGCTTGCGGACCTTGTTCGCCTCCGATGCCAGCTGTTCCATCTGCCGGACGCTCAGCTCCTCTGCAACCGCCTTTCTGGCCAGCCGGATCTGCTCCTCCCGGTTGCTGTTCAGCCCGGCCAGGGCTCTGGCATGCCCGGCGCTGAGCTTGCCGCTGCGGACCAGCGCGCAGATCTCCTCCGGAAGGCTCAGAAGCCGCTGGGAATTGGCGACCGCCGAGCGGCTCATTCCCAGCCGTTCGCCCACCTTCTCCTGGGTATAGCCATACTGCTTCATCAGCGCATCGATGCCGCGGGCCGAATCGATGGCGTTCAGATCCTCCCGCTGCAGATTTTCGATCAGCGCGATCTCCATCTGCTGGATCACGTCAATGTCCCTGACGATGCATGGCACCGTATCCAGCTCCGCCTTGCGTGCTGCCCGGTAGCGGCGTTCCCCGGCAATGATCCGGTACCGCCCGCCTTCGGTCGGAACGACCAGCAGCGGCTGAAGGACGCCCTGGTCCTTCATGCTCTCAGCCAGCTGGGAGATGCTTTCGTCGTTGAATGTCTGCCTGGGCTGATCCGGGTTCGGATCCAGATCGCCGATGGCAATGTCTCTTAAGCTGGAGGCGTCCCATTCTTCCGTGTCCGAAAACAGGGAATCGAGTCCCCGCCCCAGTCCGTGTGTCTTTCTGGCCATTTCCGTATCCTCTTACTTTTTCTTCCTGTTTCTTGCCATGACTTCCTTTGCCAGCGCATGATAGGCGACCGACCCGCTGCTCTTGGGATCGTATACATTGATCGGTTCCCCGTGGCTGGGGGCTTCTCCCAGACGGACGTTCCGCGGAATCATCGTCGCAAAAACGGACTTTTTGAAGTGCTTCTTGACCTGATCGACCACCTGGAGGCCCAGATTCGTCCGCCCGTCCAGCATTGTCAGCAGAATTCCCTCGATATCCAGATGCGGATTGATCGTCTTCCGGACGCGGCTGATCGTGTTCATCAGGCTGGAAACGCCCTCCAGCGCATAATACTCGCACTGGATCGGAATCAGCACCGAGTCCGCCGCGGCCATCGCGTTGAGCGTCAGAAGGCTCAGGCTCGGCGGACAGTCCACCAGGATGAAATCAAAGCTGTCCTTTTCCGCCGTCAGCAGCTTCTTGAGATAAAACTCCCGCTCGTCCACGCTGACCAGCTCCACCTCGGCTCCGGCGAGCCGGATATCGCTGCCGATCAGTTTCAGTTTTTTGACCTCGGTATCCTGAATGCAGTCCTTCACCGCCGTCCGGCCCATCATGGCATCATAGACGGAATTCCGGTCATTCACCCGCGCGCCGAGCCCGCTGGTCGTATTTCCCTGCGGATCCAGGTCCACCATCAGGACCTTCTTTCCCTCCTCCGCAAGGCATGCTGCCAGATTGACGGCCGTGGTGGTTTTGCCGACGCCGCCCTTCTGATTGGCAATCGCAATGATCTTCCCCATCTTACTCCTCGAACTTCATTCGCCCGACCGTTTCCGCGACGGAAATCGGCAGGATCTTCCCCGGGCATAAAAATACGTATATATTATACGCGTTTCACAAATCCTTGTAAACTCTACCCGATCAATCCGATCAGGTATGCGGTAACGCAGCTGGCGATCGCAACCGGGAAAAGGCCCGCGCCGAGCCATGCCAGCACGCCGCCCACCGCCAGCGCGGCGATCCCTGCCGCAACGGTTCCCGCCGCCTCAATGATCGCCGGAAAGGTCATGACCGCCAGCGTCACATACGGGACATAGAACAGGAAGGACCGCACAAAGCGATTGGTGATTTTCTTCCGGATCAGCGTCAGCGGAAGCACGCGAACCGCAAAGCTGACCAGCGCCGCAACCACGATGGCGCTCCAGATTCCCCCCTGTGTCATGCTGCTCCCTCCCCTTCTGTCTCCTCATCCCTCACCGGGAACAGCAGCGCTGCCGCCCCGGATAGCGAGACGGTCAGAATGATCACCCGCGTTCCTTCCGAAAGCGTGCTGAGCCATTCCAGACGAGAGGTGAGAAAGCTCAGCAGAAACGAAACCGCCACCAGGCCCGCGATGATCCGGTTTTTCCTCGCCGGCGGAACGATAATGGCCAGGAACATGCCGTAGATTGCCACGCTCAGGGCGCTGACCACGTTTTCGGGCAGGATGTTCCCGGCGGCTATCCCGGTCGCGGTGCCGCCGGACCACATCACGGCCGCCAGCAGGAACGCGCTGCCCAGATATGTGACCGGCGTCCATCCCGGCGCGGCAATGCCCAGCGCAAAAATCTCGTCCGTGATGCAGAATCCGGCGCCCATTCTTTTCAGGATCGGCGTTTCCGGCCGGATCTTCTGGCTCAGGGATGCGCTCATCAGCAGATACCGCATGTTGGCGATAAAGATCACCGCGGCGATCTCCCACAGCGCGGCGCCGGCCGCGATCTGGGAATACAGTGCATATTCGCCGGCGGAAGCGTGATTCAGGAAGCTGGCCACAAAGCCCTGCAGGGGGTTGAGTCCGGCATTCCGGGCCGTAATGCCCAGGGAAAAAGCGACTGCGAAATATCCCATTCCGATGGGGAATCCGTCCCGCAGGCCCCACAGGATCAGCTTTTTCCGTTCCACCCCGTGATTCATTCTTCCCGCCTCCTTGAATATTTCCAAACAAAGGCGTATTATATCATATATAAGGTGAACTGAAAATATGGGAGGAATGCAAAATGATCGCGCTGGCCTGTGACCATACCGGGGTTGCCCTGAAGGCGGAAATCGCAAAGATGCTGGACGAAATGGGGCTCGAATGGAAGGACTTCGGCAATTATGACGCCGCCAACCGGGATGATGACTACCCCGTCTGGGGCTATAAAGCTGCCAAAGCCATCGCGGACGGCGAATGCGACCGCGGCATCCTGATCTGCGGCACCGGCGTCGGCATCGGCATCGCTGCCGGCAAGGTGAAGGGAATCCGCGTATGCACCTGCTCCGACGTCTATTCCGCCGAGTTTTCCAAGCGCCATAACAACAGCAATGTCCTGACCATGGGCGCCCGGGTCGTGGGTTCCGAGCTGGCCAAGATGATCGCCCGCCACTGGCTCACCGCCGAGTTCGAAGGCGGCCGGCATCAGCGGCGGATCGACATGATCGCCGCCATTGAGGACGGCAATCCGCCGGAATGACGCAAGTGCTCAAAAGCCGGGATCCCAAGCAGGATCCCGGCTTTTGTAATATGCTTTTCCGGCATGTCCGCGTTCAGACCAGGCGCATCCCGGCCTCCATCTGCTCCGTGTTGTACCGCTTGAGGAGCGCATGGAGCCGGTTGTACGGATTCAGCAGTTTGGACAGGCTGCGGTCATGATTCAGCGTCGCGATGATGTATGAAATATACTTGCTCATATCCGCCTCGATGAACCATTCCCGCTCCTTCAGGTCCGGATTACGGTAGGTCAGGTTCGTGGAGATCACGCGGTCAATCAGCCCTTCGCGCCAGGCTTTGTCATAATTCTCCAGCCCGTTGGTGAACAGTGCGAAGGTCGCCCCGGCAAAGATCCGGTTGGCCTTGCGCTTTTTCAGCTCCCGGGCCAGGTCAATGATGCTGTCGCCGCTGGAGATCATATCGTCCGCCACGAAGACATCCTTGCCCTCCACACTGTCGCCCAGGTATTCATGGGCAACGATGGGATTCCGCCCGTTTACGATGCGGGTATAGTCCCGCCGCTTGTAGAACAGGCCCATATCCAGTCCCAGCACGGAAGCATAGAAAATGTTCCGGTCAATGGCGCCCTCGTCCGGAGAGACGATCATCATGTGTTCCTTGTCGATCTGCAGCGTCTTGTCCCGCTTCAGAAGCGCCTTGAAGATCTGATAGCTGGGCATGACGCTTTCGAACCCGGTGGTCGGGATCGCGTTCTGCACCCGGGGATCGTGCGCGTCAAAGGTGATGATGTTGCTGACGCCCATGTTTTCCAGCTCCTGAAGCGCCATGGCGCAGTCCAGGCTTTCCCGGGAAGCACGGCGATGCTGGCGGCCTTCGTAGAGCATCGGCATGATTACCGTCACGCGCTTGGCCTTGCCGCCCATCGCTGCGATAATCCGCTTCACGTTGGCAAAATGCTCGTCCGGCCCCATGGGCACCTGCTGACCGAACATTTCGTATGTCACATTGTATGCGCCGGGATCCGTCAGGATATACATATCATATCCCCGGATGCTTTCCCGGATCATGCCCTTCGCTTCGCCGTTGCCAAAGCGGGGCAGGCTGACATTGATCAGAAAATCCTGCCGTTCAGCGCCCGGGGAGGTCCGCATGTCCCCTTCCTCGTTCGCTTCGGCGTGATCACGCCACTTTTTCAGCCAACTGTTGATCTTCTCGCCCAGTTCTTCCGTTCCGGGCATGGCAATCAGTCCAAGAGGTCCCACAGGATAGGTAAGAAAGGATTCCGAGTTCCAGCTGCTGACGAAATCTGTCATGGTAATCCTCCCGCGCAGTTCTCAGGGAAACCGACATGTGCATTATAACCCAGATTTCCCTGCCTGAAAAGAGAGGATCCGGTCGAAATTCGCGCAGTTTTCATCATTTTCAGCCAAAAAAGGAAAAACCGGGAGAATTGCTTCTCCCGGCGGATCCGGTCCGAATGCATCCGATTACATGTCTCCGGAGGGCTCCAGAACAGCGAGCTTGACCTCGATGTTTTCCACATACTGACCTTCGGTGGAGATTTCCATCCGCTTTGCATCGCCCACCTGCGCGGGACGCCATACGGTGACCTTCACCGTGTCCCCCTCATTGGTCCCTTCCAGACCGTTCATCAGGTCATCGCTGGAGGAGAGCACGTTGCCGTTCATTTCCACGATGATATCCCCGGGCAGGATGCCGGCCACGCTGGCGGGTCCGTTCTCATCCACAGCGGATACATAGGCGCCGTTGGGCAGCGCGCCATCGGTCATCTCGGCCGTCACGGTGGACACCGTCACGCCCAGGCGCGGTTTCCCCAGCCGTCCGTTCCGGGTCTGGGAAGCAGGCTCTTCACTCTGCGTCTCAGTCGTTGCTGCGTTCTCCCCGGAATTGACGTCCGCCTTCAGCGCTTCCTCGATCACCGGCTTCGCCTCATTGATCGGGATGCACATGCCGATGCTTTCAATCATTGCGCCGGAGTAACGGCTGCCGGAATACTTCAGGGTCGGGATGCCGACCAGCTCTCCGGCCGTATTGAACATGCCGCCGCCGCTGTTGCCGCTGTTGATGGCCGCGTCCGTCTGAATCATCGTGTTGGTGATGGTGCTGCGCCGGCCGTAACGGTCGGTGCCGGTCTTTTCACTGTCGATCTGCCGATTCAGAGCGGATACGATGCCGGCCGTGGATGTCCGGGTGAACCCGATCGCGTTGCCGATATTGACGACCCAGTCGCCCTCGACCAGCTGATCGCTGTCGCCCAGGACCACCGGTTCGACCTCCAGGCCGGGCACGTACAGCACTGCCACATCACGCACATCGTCGGAGGCCGCCACCGTCGCGTCGTATTGCGTATCGTTCTCGTCGCCCAGAGAAACCTTCAGGCTGTGGGCGCCTTCCACCACATGATAGTTGGTCAGCACGTACTCCTTCGCGATGACCACGCCGCTGCCGCTGCCGTACTTGACCTCCCGGCCGGTTTCCGGCTGCTGGTTGCGCCCGTTGCCGTTCCCGTAGCCATAGCCGAAGGGATTGTTGAAGAAGTCCCAGATATCTCCGTAACCGTAGCCATAGCCGTTGTAGCCGTTGCCGTAGTCGCTGACGATCTGGTAATTGTTCACGCCGACAACGCTTTCCTTCACCTTGGCGATCGCCTCAGTGAACGGGGATGTCAGCACGACTGTGTCCGCCTGAGCGGCAGGACGGGTCAGCCCGATGGCTGTGCCCGCCATTACGCAAACCAGCGCCAGTGCAATGACGCCGAGCACTTTTCTGTTCATGATCTTACTCATTTCCAAATCCCCCTTTCCGGATTTCGGTGTCATTATAGCCGGGGAATTTGTCCTGAATATGAACGGAATATGAATAATTTTACAGGCTCGGATTGTACATGAATTCGCCGGCCCAGTAGAGTTCTCCCGCAATGTTCTCCGCCTGGCCTCCCTCAAAGAAGAAGCAGACCCGGCGCAGTCCCGAGTTCAGGCACAGCGTATTGACCATGCTGTAGCACAGGATCGCTTCCCTTTCGGGACCTTCCTGCCGGATGGCGTCGCGAAAGGTTTCGCTCAGGTTCACCAGCAGCACGTCGCCCTCCGCGGCAATCCCCAGCACGTCCTCCTCGCTGATGTCCTGCGGAAGCGTCCCCGTGATCCCGGACGCAATCTCCTTCCGGTCCGGCCCCGCCATCAGAGCACGGAGCAGCGCCCGGGGACTGTCGCTGGCCTGCTGTTCAAGCGGCTTTTCGCACCGGACCAGGCGGCCTTCCTTTTCCAAAAAGATGACCG
Source organism: uncultured Clostridia bacterium (assembly GCA_946629635.1). Lineage (GTDB taxonomy): Bacteria > Bacillota > Clostridia > Christensenellales > Aristaeellaceae > Aristaeella. The sequence goes on along the minus strand of CAMOYA010000039.1, from coordinate 2,703 downwards.
CACTTCCCGCGAGAAAGCCTGCCACGCTGCTTCGCTGCACCAGTCCGCCGAGAAGCAGCCCCGACCGGTACCGTTCGTTGCTCAGCTCCGTGACCGGCGTATCCCCGATCCGGACGCTGACGGCGGACACACCCGGAACAAAAGTCGTCAGCGTGCACACCACCGCGGAGACCAGGCACGGAAAATCCGTATCCCACTTTTCAAGCATCTCGTCCACATTCTCCCGGAACGAAAGGGTGATCAGCCTTCCGCCCTCCTCCAGATCGCTGGACAGCGGGTCATGCAGCAGGTAGTCCCGCAGGGACGGCATGGACGGATCCCCTGCGCGGGCACGGACCGTCTGCGTAATCTCATCCGCAAGCGTGGTGGCCAGCTGACCCGCGGTCTGTCCCGGATAGTTGAGCAGCCGGCTTTCGCAGCCGATTCCCCTGCCTTCCGTCAGCGGATAATAAATCGTCGTCTGCGCGCTCAGCGGCGTGCTGCTCATATCCGCCCCCAGCGGCGTGCGCTTTGCTTCCATCTGTTCCCAGAGAACCGGAAGGTTCTCCCCCGGATGCGCCGTCAGCGTGCCCATGGCCAGGGAGCCGGTGATATCCAGCGCCACGCTTCTTCCGGCGGTCAGCACGTTCGTCCACTGAATTTCGTCCAGGGCGCAGAGCGTCGTGGACAGTGCCACGCAAAGCTTGTAATAATCGCTGTAATCCAGCCGGAGCGCCGCGGGGTCCAGGTTCACCGTGCAGATCCCGCCGGAGATTTCCGGTGCCCTGTCCTGATACAGCGCCAGCGCCCGGCTCGCATCGCCCGCAGCGGCCCGGATCGCGTTTTCCGCCTCCAGCAGGCTTTCCACCAGCGTGCGCACCGTATCGTTCAGATTCGCCTCCTGCAGATGAATGCTCTGCGTGATCAGGCGCAGCTCGTCCGCCATCGGCAGATAGAGCAGATAATCGCCGGCCTGGCGCACGACCCGGTCCCCGTCCGGCGCGCTGAAGCGCGCACCGGCAGGGGCCAGCGTCGGGACGGGGGCCATCTCTTCCCCGCCTCTTCCGGCGCAGCCGGAAAGAACCGGCAGCATGGCCGCGGCCAGTACGAGGCAGGCAAACCGTCGAACGATGGATGAAAGGCTCATCTGGCAGCTCCTTTCCGGGGGAAGGTGACCGTAAACTCCGATCCCTGGTTCAGTTCGCTCTTGACGGAAATCGTTCCCTGGTGCATGGTGACCAGCTGTCTGACAATGCTCAGCCCCAGTCCGGTTCCGCCGGTCTCCCGGCTCCGCGCCTTGTCCACCCGATAGAAGCGCTCAAAGATGTGCTCCAGATCTCCGGCGGGAATCCCCACGCCGTTGTCCCGGACGCGCCATACGATCGCGTCCTCCTCTTCCGTCAGCAGGACGGAGATATGCCCGCCGTCCGCGGTATATTTCATGGCGTTGTCGATGAGATTGTACAGGATCTGACCGAGCTTGCTCCGGTCGCCTTCCATCTCCAGCCCTTTCCGGGCATTGACGCTCAGATGCTGCTTCCGCTGCGTCGCCGCAGGGGTCAGCAGGCGGACCGTTTCCTCCGTCAGCGCCGTCATGTTCACCTTTTCAGTATGCATTTCGACGCTCCGGTTATCCATCCGGGTCAGCGTCAGCAGATCGTTGACGATTCCCGTCAGCCGGTCGATCTCGTGGTTCATGTCGCCCATGAATTCCTCCCGGAGCTCCTGGGGCATTTCCGGTTGATACATCACGGTTTCCAGCATGATTTTCATGGTGGTCAGGGGCGTCCGCAGCTCATGGCTCGCGTTGGAGACGAACTGGTTTCGGGATTTGTCCATGCTTTCGAGCTGGGCGGCCATCGCGTTGTAGTTTTCCGCCAGCTCCCTCAGTTCGCGGCTGCCGCGGACCGGCGCGCGGACGGTCAGGTCGCCCTTGCCCATCTTTCTCATCGTCCGGCTCAGATCCGTGATCGGCTTCGTCAGGATCTGGGACAGGAAGAGAGCCAGGATCAGTGCCGCCAGCGCAATCACTGCGAACACGGTGATCAGCTGCAGGCGGACTGTGTTCAGGGAATCCATCATTCCCTGGATCCGGCTGACGAAAAGGAGCACGCCGATCCGGCCGGATCCGCCGGTCATCTCCGTCGCGCAGTAGGCGACGTTCTCCGCGTTTTCCTCTCCGCTCATGGCTTCCGCCACGCCCCTTCCGGGCCGATGCGTGCCGTAGGCGCCGGCTGCCTCTCCGGTCAGTACCCGCACCACTTCATCGATATCCGTCCGGCGTCCGCACAGCCGGTTGAACGTGTCATACTGAATCTTTCCGTCCGGATCGATCAGCATCAGGCGCCCGTTCATGGACTGGGCGTTCTCCTCCAGAATCCTGCCCAGCTCCTCCCCGGAGGCAGCCTCAAAAAAGGGAGCGACCGCCGCCGCGGCTTTCTCCGCCAGCAGCCCGTCCTCCCTCTTTCGCTGGTCAAAAAGGTATTCGCTGACCAGCCCGCTCAGATTGGTCGCGGCCACACCAAAGGAAATCCCCACAATGAGAAAAAAAGCCAGCAGGATTTCCACCCTGATGCTGGCTGAAAGGAACCGCTTAGTCCTGATCGGTGAAATAGTAACCCACTCCCCATTTGGTGAAGATGAATTCCGGCTTGGAGGAATCGCGTTCAATCTTTTCCCTCAGGCGGCGGATATGCACGTCCACCGTGCGGGCATCGCCGGCAT
>CAMOYA010000038.1 GCA_946629635.1 uncultured Clostridia bacterium | reverse complement strand
GATTTCCCCGCATTCCGGGCAGCGCACTTCCTTTTCCGCAGCAAAGTCCATCGTCGGCGGAACCGTATGCCCGTTTGGACACCGGTAGTGGGACAGCCGGGAGAACATCAGCCGCAGGCTGTTCAGCAGCTCCGTCATCGTCCCGAAGGTGCTCCGGATCCCCGGCATGCCCGGCCGCTGGTGCAGCGCCAGCGCCGCAGGCACATATCGCACGTCATCCACCTGCGCGCGGCTGGCCTGGGTCATCCGCCGCCGCGTATATGTCGACAGCGATTCCAGATACCTCCTCGACCCCTCCGCGTAAAGTACGCCCAGCGCCAGTGACGACTTACCCGACCCGGAAACGCCTGCAATTCCAACAATCCGGTGCAGCGGAATATCCACATCCACGTTCTTCAGATTATGCACCCGCGCCCCGCGCACCTCAATATTCTCCGGTATATTCTCCCTTTTCTCCATTTTTCCAGTTGTCCTCTCTGTCATCAAAGGGGGCCAGTCCCTCCTCAGAAGCCAGCCCTCCATCTTCTTATTTTTTTGAATTAATCGAAGCAATCACCCACATGATTGATCGTCAGTTCCATACCCTAAGCCGTATCATACTCCTCAAAGATCACAAACTCATCCTTCGGCAGCGTCGGCTCCTTATACCCTTCCGGACTTTTCAGAATACCGACCGGCGCGTTGGTCATCACCGTCGCGTCTCCGTTCGTCGTGATCCCGTCTGGTGATATCCGTTCACTTCCTGCTCGGTCCAGATGTACGCCACTTCCTCGCCGTTGACGATCACCGGCAGGTTCGTGACCACCGCCGTCCATTTATTGTCTGAAGGCGCAACGTGCTCGGTAACTGGATTTTCAGAAATCAGGTTTTAATTAATTGTAAGGGCAGCGTCAGAGGTCAGAGACTGGTCGGCATCGGAAGCGGATGCTTCACCGGTCGGTTCATCCGGATGTCTGTCTTCCGTCGCTGTATCCAGGAGCTGATTGTCATCAGTCATTCTTTCATTTTCTGCAGAAGCCTGTTCGACTTCGCCCTGTTTTGCGGAGTCGGTTACCGGTGCAGAAGAATCTGTCTCAGAAACAGTCCTCTGATTTAGACTGAAGTCTGTTTTGTTTGGGGCAGACTGCTCCTCATCTTGAATTCCAACGGTTTCAGGTGTTCCATTCTGATTCTCCGCTGAACCTTCCTGGAAACTTTCCGTTGATTCCGTGGGCTCATTGATCCCAGTAGCCGGATTATCCTTGTTTCCCATTTCGGTTTCAACAGCGGCTGCTGGATTTTCCTGTCCTTCCTGGATTATTACCAGCGCCGGCTGTGTTTCCGGAATGGTCTCCGTGCCCGATTCCGCAAACGTAACCGGCACGTAAGACTGCAGCATCATCACTGCACACAGGATGGAGAGAAACTTCCTGAACCGATTTGTCATGACTCTTTGCCCCTTTTGTTTGAGGTGTTGAGTTTCGATGCAATTCAAGTTACATATGAATCGCATGCTGCTCCATTGAGCACACATGTTTCGTGTAAAATGGTATAAAAGTCCATGAAATATTACCACATTTTCCGATTTTTTCAAGAGTTATGACCTGATAACTGCATTGTATACAGCATTCATTTTATTACATCATTCAGAAATGAGAAAATTGTTCACGTTATCGATTGTTGTATGTACACTTTTTCTTTTTGCACTGCGATAATAAACGGAAACACAGGCGTTGTATTCAGCATTTTGATCAAGTTGGTCTTCGCGCTGACATTCATGTATCTAATATGCCAGACCATATTTCAGAAAATGGTCTGCGGAAAGTCTCATTCTTCCTCTTCGTCCAGCAGATTGTTCAGGCGTTCCTCGCTCCGCAGCCAAGCGCTGTATCCGGCCTGGGCGGCTTCGCTCTCCTTTTTCTCCCGCCAGGATGAGATGTCCGCACAGATGGCCAGCATTTCATCCATGATCGTTTCGAGGCTTCTGGGGCGCGCCTGCCAGAGATAGGATGTCATACGGTCGATGGCTCTGGGGCTTTTCAGCTCTCTGGCGATGAGATCCGCCATATTCGCCGGATAGCCCAGCGACTCCAGGGCGGCACCCAGCTGGTCTCTCGCCTCTGCCCATGTCTTCTGATGGGGTGTCATGTCGGATCATCCTCTCTTTGTCCTTTATGCATGATTATAACGGCTGAAGCCTCTGGACACAAGCGAAATGATTGGACAGCCAGCAGAGCGGAGAACATCCTGTGTCACCAGCAATCAGGCCGAGAGCTTCAAGAGAAAGGATTGACGTATTCATATTTTTCCCTGGAGCATGGCTGAAATTTGCATGATCCCGGTTGGACAAATCAAAAAATATGGTATATAATAGCAAACAGGAAACAGAACATCACCCATCCGAGCGACCATTATACAGGAGAAATTGCATCATGAAGAATCGGTTCATTATCCTGCTGTGTTTGATCGGGATCCTGTGCCTGGCGGGCTCCGCCGGGGCGGAGACCCTGCTGCCGATGGCTTCGGATATCCGAATGGACCGGCTGGAATACCGGTTCCTGATCTGCGATGTCGGGGCCGCGCAGGAGGACGGCTCCGTCCGGATGACGCTCTTCGTGCCGGAGGTGTTTGAACGGTCCGCGCTGGAAGGGCTGAAGGCCGGGGATGTGATCCGGATCAACGGAGAGGACTGCACCGTTGAAACCGTCTCGGTGAACGATGCGGAAGCCTGGATCAATCAGGGAACGGCATCGGAAAAGGAGCTTCGGGCGAATGAATACGGCGAGTATCATCTGGTGCTGATCAACGAGCGCCTGCCGTATCAGCAGCTGGGAACCATTCAGGTCGAAATTCCGGAAAACCTGGCGATGCTGGACTGCATCGATCCGGCCACCGGAGAGCAGCTGGAAAAGCCCACCGTGCATACCGGAGAAGAGTTCCTGCAGATGCTCAGGGAGGACCCGGTCGGGTTTGATGTCAAGAACACCTGGGTGCTGTTTGGCGTCAGCAATGTACCGAACATGATCGTCCGGTATTATGTTTCCTGGCAATAAGCTTCGAATGACCCGGAGCCGGATCAGCAATGATCCGGCTCCGTTTTTTGCTGCCGGATGATATGGCGGTCAAAGATTGCCAGCAGGGCCGGGAGCAGGAAGAGCACCAGAAGCACGGAAATCAATGCGCCGCGGGCCAGCAGGGCGCCGATGCTGGCGATATAGTAGATCGTGCAGATCTGGCCGATGATGTACCCCGCGGTCACGAGAATCGAGCCGGAGGTCAGAATGGTTGGCAGCGCCCGGTGCATGGCGGTCTGAAGCGCTTCCCTCGGCGCTTTTCCTTCCCTTCTCAGGTTTCGGTACTGGTCGCTGAAAAGAATCGCGTAGTCAATGGTCGCTCCCATCTGGATGGAGAGAACGATCAGATAGGAAATGAAGAAGATCGGCTGGCCCATGATCCGGGAGATGCCCATGGAGATCCAGATCGCGCCTTCGATCACCAGCACCAGCAGCATCGGGAGGCGGATCGCCCGGAAGGACAGGGAAACGATGGCCAGGATCGCCAGCAGGGTGATCAGGTTCACCACGAGCAGGTCGCTCCGGAAGGCGTTGGAGATATCATAGACGGACATGGGCGTGCCGGTGACGTAGAAATCATCCCCGTATTCCGCGCGGACCGCGGCCATGATGGCATCGATGTGGTCATTGAAGCGCGGATCCCGCGCACCGAAGTTCAGCCCCATGATGATCCGGGCATAGTGCGGCCCGTTGAAGGATTGCTGCGCCGTCTTCAGCAGCTCCCGCATCCGGCTGATTTCCGGATGATCGCCCGGCAGGTTTTCCGCCGCAGCCAGGAGCCGGTCCGCCCGGACGGATTCGCCGAAGCCGTTGGTGCTGAAGAACAGCTGCACCAGGAGCGGCGCCATGCCGGTCATCTCCGCGGCATCCGCGACCGTATAATACTTCAGCGCTTCCGCCCCGGTGGTCACCATGGCGACGATCTCGCCGACCGCCGGGGTCCCATCGTCCCGACGGATCTCCCGCAGGGCGGCCACCAGTCTGCGCTGGGCATCGTAATCCGCGTCTTCATCGCCGGCGGGGATCAGGAGCACCAGCGGATTGGCCGGCAGCGCGATCGCGGCAGAGGGTTCCCGCTCCGTTTCCGGCCGTGGCGCTGCGGGCGCCGTTTCATCCGTTTCCGGGGTCTGCGCTTCGCCGTTTCCGTCCGCATGACGCCGGACGGTGGCGGACTCGGAGAAGGAATACTCATTCATGTTGTTCAGAACGAAGCCGCCCGCCACCGCCAGCAGGAGCAGAATCGCGAGGGGCTTCCGCGCCTTCCAGATGAAGGCGGCCAGGTGTTCGCCGCCCAGCCGGATCGGACGGTGGTGCGTTTTCCGGAGCGGGATCGCCAGCAGAAGGATGACGGAAGGCATCAGCAGGAAAACGCAGACCATGCTGATTACGATGCCCTTGGAGAGCACGATGCCGATATCAAAGCCGATGGTAAAGCTCATGAAGAGCAGGGACAGCAGGCCGGCGATGGTGGTCAGCGCGCTGGAGGCGATCCGCATGAAGCATTCCGCCAGCGCCTCCCGCATGGCGTCCTCGGCTTCCATCCCGCCGTCCCGGTAGCCGTTGAAGGTATGCAGCAGCATGATGGCATAATCGATGGACAGGGCCAGCTGCAGAATCGCGCTGACGGCAAAGGTGATGAAGGATACATCCCGGAAGATGAAGTTGGTGCCCATGTTGATCAGGATGGACACGCCGAGGGTGAACAGGATGGCCGCCGGCTCCAGCCATGCATGGGAGGTCAGCAGCAGCACCGCCAGCACGATGGCCACGGAGATGCCCATCACCAGGGGCATCTCCTGCCCTACCCGGTTCTGCAGATCCCGGGAGGCCTCCGGATCCCCCATCTCGAACGAACCGAATTCCGCTTCCATGACCGCCACCGCCCGCTTCGTCATGGTATCATCCGAAAGATACCGGTTCAGGTCATAGTTGATCCGCGTATGGGAGATCATGGTGACGCTCCAGACGGCCAGCAGCAGGATGGCGATCAGGATCCATGTCCGATGGCGGACAATCCACGCGGCGGTTTTCTGCTTTCCTTTCAAGGGCATGCCCTCCTGTGCCTGATGGTGTTCATTCCGGCATGATCAGTTCACTCATCGTTTCCTGCATGGTTTTCGCAGCTTCCGTCAGGTCAAACCGGGGAAGATGGCTGACCAGGATCGTCTGATGGATGCCCTCCACATAAACAAACACGATGATGATGATGGCAATCACCGGAATCAGCGTATCCACCGGCGCAATCAGCCAGCGGCCGATCACCTCTTCCTTCCGCGTCCGGGTATAGGAGAAGAGCAGCACGAGCGGCGCCAGGATCGCCAGCGGAACGGTTTCACCGAAGCCCACCGCGCTGCCGACCGACATATTGTATTCCATCAGCGGCATCAGCAGCTCCTCCGAATCCATAGCGGTTTTCGAAGCATCAATCGCCGTCCCGAACAGGGAATAGACGATCAGCAGGAATGCCAGTGACAGCGATGAAATACCGTCCAGGACGGCATGCTGAGACTGCAGAACCGGAATCAGGTCGCTGTTGAATCTGAACATCAGATTCTGTACCGTGACGATCCGGCCGCAGATGATGCCCAGCCATCCCAGAATCATGAATTCCCGATAGCTCAGCGGGCCCCTGTAACGGATATCGTTTTCATGGGACAGTTCATGAAACCGAAGCCTTCTGCCTCTTTTCTGACCTTCGGCAGATTTCATTCTTGCCATTGCCGTTTTCCCTCCACGGTTGCATTCAGTTTCACCGTTGCAATCAGGTATTCCCGGGGCATTCCGATCGCCCTCAGAGCCCTTCGGTATCCACCGAACGTGTCTGTTGGATATAAAATTGTATCAACCCCGCCGGCGAATGTCAAACCGCTGTTGAAATTCGGACTTGGAATTTGGCGTTTTTTGCTTTATGATATATGTACAGAAATCAGCATACAGGGAGGATTCTGGAATGAAACATGGAAATCCGCTTCTGAAGGACAATATTGACAAGAAATTCATCACCATGGGCGAAATCATGCTGCGGCTGACCCCTCCGAACTATGACAAGATCCGGATGGCCACCTCCTTCGAGCTTTCCTACGGCGGCAGCGAGGCGAACATCGCCCTCGCCCTGGCGAGCCTGGGCGTGGATTCCACCTTCTTCTCGGTTGTTCCGAACAATTCCCTGGGCAAGAGCGCGATCCGCTCCCTGCGCTCCGGCGATGTGCACTGCACCCCGGTGATCCTTTCCACCCCGGAGCAGACGCCGACGCACCGGCTCGGCACCTATTATCTGGAAACGGGCTTCGGCATCCGCGCCAGCAAGGTGATTTACGACCGGAAGCATTCCGCGCTGACGGAGTATGATTTTTCCGGATATGACCTGAAGGCGCTGCTCAAGGATTTTGACTGGCTGCATCTCTCCGGCATCACGCCCGCGCTCTCCCCCTCCTGCGCCACGCTGATCCTCGACATGCTGAAGACGGCGAAGGAGCTGGGGCTGACGGTGTCCTTTGACGGAAACTTCCGCTCCGCGCTGTGGTCCTGGAACGAGGCAAGGGATTTCTGCACCCAGTGCCTGCCCTATGTGGACGTGCTGCTGGGCATCGAGCCGTACCATCTGTACAAGGATGAATCGAACCCCGAAGCCGGCGACTGGAAGGACGGCGTGCCGCTGCAGCCGGACTATGAACAGCAGGATGAAATCTTCCAGCACTTCGTGGAACGGTATCCGAATCTCAAGTGCATCGCGCGGCATGTGCGCTATGCGCACTCCGGATCGGAGAACAGCCTGAAAGCCTTCATGTGGTATGACGGGCATACCTTCGAAAGCCGGCAGTTCACCTTCACGATTCTCGACCGCGTCGGCGGCGGCGATGCCTTTGCCTCCGGCCTGATCTACGCGATGCTGAACGGGGACAAGCCGATGGATATCCTGAACTTCGCCGTGGCCTCCTCCGTGATCAAGCATACGATTCACGGGGACGCAAACATCACGGATGACGTGTCCGTGATCCGCAATCTGATGAATATGAACTATGATATCAAGAGATGACGGATCCGTTTTCCGGATCCGCAGAAACGGAGGCCGCAGCTGCGCAGCCTCCGTTTTTTATGTTTCGTCCGCGGCAAAGGCCGCGAAATAAAGCGTATGGTCATCGCAGCGATACAAAAGGAACACCCGACCGGGAAGCGCCGCGCGCTCCGGCATCCGGAAGGCGGAGCGAATACCCCTGCCCGGATTCTGAACCGCCTGATCCAGCGTGGAAACGAGCTCAGTGCGGTTCGCATTCAGAAACGCCTCGCGTTCCTGTTCCGTCTGTCCCAGCAGCTCCCGGCAGGCGTCATTCATCTGCATGACGGACAGCTGCCCTTCCCGGCGAAGCAGGACGGCTGCCGGGCCGATCAGATTATCCAGCAGCGACCCGCTGAGAACGCCGGAATGGACCATTTCCCGGAAGTGCAGCTGATTCTTCATGGCAAGATCCGCATGGATATAGGGAATATCGAGACATTCCGGATCCGTAAGCAGCGTTTCAAACTGTTCCGGAGGCATCGGCCGGTAGAACAGGAACCCCTGAGCATAGTTCTCGCCGATGGCAATCATATTCTCCCGCTGGTTTTCCGTCTCGATGCCTTCGGTGATCACGACCATTCCGATCATATGCGCCATGCTGACGACGGATTCAACGATGGAGATGGCTTTCGAGTCCGAATCCTTCTGAGACATGAATTTCACGTCCGTCTTGAGCACGTCCAGGTTCATGGTATGGAGCATGCTCAGGGAGGAATAGCCGCTGCCGAAATCATCCATCAGCACATGAAAGCCCGCGTCATGCAGCCGTTCAACGCCGCCCATGATCATTTCCATGTTGTCCGCAAAGGCGCTTTCCGTGATTTCAACGCCCAGCAGTTCCGGAGCGATGCCATACTTTCCGGCCAGCGCGATAAAGTATTCTGCAATATCGGTGAAAAAGAAATCCATCCGGGAAACGTTGACGGAAACCGGGATCTGCGGCAGACCGCGGTCCGCACAGCTGCGAAGCCACGCGGCAACCTGTTCCCAGATCATCCGGTCCACCTCAAAGATCATCCCGCTCTTTTCCAGCGAAGGGATGAACTGGCTGGGGTTGATCAGCTTGCCCTTGTGCTTCCAGCGGCACAGTGCTTCCGCGCCGACGATTTTGCCGTTCTGTTCCTTGACCTGGGGCTGGAGATAGAAAACAAACTCGTTCCTTTCCATGCCTTCGCGGATCTCCATCAGCAGCAGCTTGTCGTCCCGGACCCGCATATAGTGTTCCGGATTGTAAAAGCGGCAGTGATCCATATAGCTGCCCTTGATCTCCTGCAGTGCGGTCAGCGCATGGTCATACATGGTGGGGAGCGGTTCCGGATCCCGGGACAGACAGACGCCCATCACCGGAGAGAAACCGTCCGGATAGGACAGATTCCGGTAGATCTCCTCGACCGCATTGCGGGGCGACTCCGCCTTCTGCCAGGGGAAGAACAGCACAAAATTATCCCCTCCCAGATATCCGGCCAGACCGTCCAGCTTCCTGGCCTGCTTCAGCAGATCGGATGCCATGCTTTCCAGGAAGCGGTTTCCCGCTTCCCGGCCGAAAATATCGTTGTACAGTTTGAAGAAATTCAGGTCAAAGACGATCGTGATCACCGTCTGTCCGGGGTTCTTCTCCAGCCATTCCTCCGCCATCCGGAAGAATTCATCCGTCCGGTACAGGGAGATATCCGCGCCCGTTGTCATCCCGGTCTTCCGCGCAGAAATCTCTGTCGCGCCTCCCGTGCGCAGGGTCCGCATTCCCGGTTCCCGGTTTTCGGCATCCTGATGGGCCTCAAGATGAATCCGCCGGATCACCTCGTCCAGGTTTTCCGGTGCCTCCTCCAGGAATACATGGCCGATCCCGCAGCTCAGCCCGCTGTCGCGGATGATCGCCTGAAGCTTTTCCACCGTGGTGTCAAACGGGATCGGAAACTCCGCGGATATCGTCAGAAACTCGCCGGGCGCCACGCGAAAGGCATGATCCTTCCCAAAGAGGCCCGCCAGGATTTCCCCGGTCCGGATCAGCGCCAGATCCGTCCGCATGTCATCCGGCGCGTCCACCGGACGGCTCCAGCCGGTCGTTTCCACATAGCACAGGCCCACCGGATGCCCGGCCTGCACGGATCCGATCCGGTTCCGCAGGCCGGACAGATTGCCCATGCCTGTCAGCCGGTCCGTATGATCGATGTTCCGGAGCCGGCGCATCAGATGCTCGTTGTAGATCAGGGACGAAAGAATGTAGCGGATGCCGGGGATCAGCATGGCGGCGTTCTCCATCATTCCCATGCCGGGATTCTCCATCAGGAAGAAACCCAGCTCCTGGCCATGGAAAGCCAGCCGGGAAGCCAGCATCCGCTTCGTGCCCTGGCCTGCCAGCATCTCTCCGATCCCGGGGTTTTCCGCACTGAAAGCATCCATGTCGCACCATTTCAGATATTCCTGTTCCCGAAGCTGTGTCAGCATTCCGGAGAAGAATGCTTCCGGAAGGGCATGCATCCATTCGCGGGAATGCTGTCTGCCGTCGGCGTACCATTCGCAGGCCAGATCATATGTGCCGTCCGCGCCTTGCTCAAAGATGGAGATCCGGTCGCACTCCAGCTCCGTTCCCAGATGCCGGATCAGGTTTTCAGGACCCTCCCGGGATTCCGACTGCGAAAAAGCCTTCTGAAATGCCCGGTTCAATGATTCCAGTTCCATCAGCTGTCGGGTTTTCTCCATATGGCATACTCCTTTGGGTCTTCTGACCGTCTGCCCTGTTCGTCCTTCATCGTTTTATATCAGGCGGCTTTTCTCCATGGCGGCGCGGGCGGCCGTGATTCCGTCCATTGCCGCGGAAACAATGCCGCCGGCATACCCGGCTCCCTCGCCCACAGGGTACAGGCCGGCGATATCCTCCGCCTCACCCTCCCGGGTCCGCGTCATGCGCACCGGCGAGGAGGAGCGCGTTTCCGGAGCGGTCAGCACCGCATCCGGCATGGCAAAGCCTGCCAGCTGCGCATTCATCGCCCGGATGCCCTTTTTCAGATCCGCCGCAATGAAATCCGGCAGCACCGCCCGCAGATCCGCCGGCGTGACGCCCGGCCGGTAGGATGGCTGAACATCTCCGAACGCCCTTGTTTCCCGGTCGAGGAGGAAATCCTCCACCCGCTGCGCCGGCGCGCGGTATCCGCCTCCGCCCGCCCGGAAAGCCAGCTTTTCGATGCGGCGCTGCAGGAAGAAACCGGCCAGCGGATCATCCTCCGCCCCGAAATCCTCCGGCTTTACGCCGACCAGCAGGGCGGAATTGCTGTTTTCCGCATCCCGCGCGTGATAGCTCATGCCGTTGACCGCGACCCCATCCGGCTGGGAGGCCGCGGCGATCACATGTCCGCCCGGACACATGCAGAAGGTGTAGACGCCCCGATCATCCGGCGTATGGCATACCAGCTTGTAGGTGGCCGCGCCGAGCGCCGGATGCCCTGCAAATGGACCGTACTGGCTGCGGTCGATCATGATCCGGGGATGCTCGATCCGCACGCCCATGGCAAACGGCTTTCTGACCATGCGGACGCCCTGGTCGAACAGGCGCTGAACCGTATCCCGGGCGGAATGCCCGATGCACAGCAGCACCGTTTCCGTCCGGATCTCCTGCTTTTCTCCTCCGTGAGAAACGATGGCCCCGGCCACATGACCCTGATGCAGGATCAGTTCCTCAAGCCGCGTTTCAAACAGCACCTGGCCGCCGAGATGCCGGATTTCCTCCCGGATGGATGCGACCACGCCCCTGAGCCGGTCCGTACCGATATGCGGCTTCTGGTCAATCCGGATTTCCTCCGGCGCACCGTGCGCGACAAATGTTTCCAGCACATCCCGCAGATAGGGAGATTTCACGCCGCAGGTCAGCTTTCCGTCCGAGAAAGCGCCCGCTCCCCCTTCGCCGAACTGGACGTTCGATTCCGGATCCAGCCTGCCTTCCTCCGCCATACGGGTGACATCCTGCGTCCGTTTCTCCACGCTCTTTCCGCGCTCGATCAGAATCGGATTCGCACCGGCCCGTGCCAGCGTCAGCGCCGCAAAAAGCCCGGCGGGCCCTGCGCCGACCACCAGGGGCGGCAGCGCAAATGCCGGTTCCGGAAGCGGCGACGGATGCGGCCGGTTCACCAGGGACAGGAAGCGAAAGCGCCGCAGCAGCGCCTGTTCATTCCTGACCTGAAGATCCAGGGACAGCACGAAATGGACGTCCTCCCGGTTCCTGGCGTCCACCGATCGGCGGACCACCGTGACGCCGGTCAGCTGATCCCGCGCCAGGGAGAGCTTCTTCTCCACCGCCTGGCGCAGGGTGGCGGGCGTATAGTCCAGCGGCATCGGAAAATTAGTCAGTCTGAGCATGATTCCTCCTCGTGCCAGCGCAGGGCTTCCGGGTCGGTGAAAGCCCTTTCGGGATAGCGGACCTCCGTCAGCTCCAGCCCGCAGGCAGGCGCCGTCATTCCCAGTTCCAGCCGGTTCCCCGTTTCGATCGCCCGGCGGTACGCATCCGTTCCGAGCCTGTGCAGACCGATCTCCACCGCCGTTCCGGCGATGATCCGCACCATGTTGTACAGAAACGCGTTCCCGCTGATCACGATGCTGATCCGGTCGCCGTCGCGCAGAAACTCCGTCCGGTCAATCGACCGGACCGTGGTTCTCGCCGTGCCGCCGGAGGCCTGAAAGGCGGCGAAATCATGCGTTCCCTCCAGGCTCCGGATCGCCCCGGCCATGGATTCCGTGTCCAGCGGCACCGGCACATGCCAGCGGATATTCCGCTCCAGTGCACTCCCGTGGCGCCGGTTCAGAATCCGGTAGGTATAGGTTTTTCCGGATGTCAGAAAGCGCGCATGAAATGCGCCGGGCACTTCGCGCCCGGCCTGGACCCGGATATCCGGGGGCAGAATATTGTTCAGCACGAAAGGAAACTTTTCCGGCGGGATCGTGCAGTCCGTATCAAAGTGCACCATCTGGCACAGCGCATGCACCCCCGCGTCCGTCCGGGAGGAGCCGGTGACGGTGACCGGATGGCCGCAGGCTCTTTCCAGGGCTTCCTCCAGCACCTGCTGCACCGCCAGACCGGTGATCTGGCGCTGCCAGCCGGCATAGGCGGTTCCGTCGTATTCCACGGTCAGCAGGATTCGATGCACTTCAGTAATACCTCCCACATGCTGTCGGGGCTCAGCTGTGCATGTCATCTGTTCCCCATCGCAGCGCTCAGGCCGGATGATCATCCGATCACCCCGGACCTTCGGCTGCATGCGTTGATGTCTGATTCGTCTCTCTTCCGGGGTCAGAACGGAATAAACCTTCCGGCAAGAATCAGCATCGCGATGAAGGCGGCCATGATCACGCAGGCAATCATGTCGTTTTTTGTGATCTTCAGCACCCGCAGCCGCGTGCGTCCTTCCCCGCCGTGATAGCAGCGGCTTTCCATCGCCATGGCCAGATCTCCCGCCCGGCGGAACGCGCTGATAAACAGCGGCACCAGCAGCGGCACCATCGCCTTCGCCCGGGAGAGCAGGTTGCCGCTTTCAAAGTCAGCGCCCCGCGCCATCTGCGCCTTCATGATCTTGTCCGTCTCGTCCAGCAGCGTCGGAATGAAGCGCAGCGCAATCGTCATCATCATGGCCAGCTCATGGGCCGGAAAGCGGATCTTCTTCAGCGGGCCCATCAGGATCTCCAGCCCGTCGGCCAGGGAGATCGGCGACGTTGTCAGCGTCAGCAGCGAAGTTCCCGCCACCAGGAACATCAGCCGCAGGGAATAGAACAGCGCCTGCAGAAATGCCTCCCGCGTGATCCGGATGATCCAGAAGGACACCCATACATCATCGCCGGGGGTGAAAAACAGGTTCAGCAGGAAGGTCAGGATCAGAATGATCCGCAGGGGCTTGAGCCCGCGCAGCAGCATTTTAAAGGGAACGTTCGACAGGCGGCATACCGCAAACAGGAAAGCCGAAAGCAGGATATATCCCGCGAAGTTGGACGCCAGAAAGACGCATACGATAAACGCGATCGTCAGGATCAGCTTGATTCTCGGATCCAGCCGGTGAACCCGGCTGTCCACCGGATAATACTGGCCCATGGTAATATTTGTCAGCATCCGGTTGCCTCCTTTCCCTGACGCCAGAGACGGAGGATCGCATCCCGGAGTTCATCCGCCTGATACAGTTCCGTGGGAAGGTCAATTCCCCTGTCCCGCAGGGCCTGGCACAGCCGCGCCGCTGCGGGGACATCCAGCCCCGCGCCCTTCATCATCTCTGTCCGGGAGAAGATTTCCCGCGGCGTGCCGTCCGCCAGGAGCTTGCCTTCCGCCATCACCAGCAGCCGCGTCGCCAGCCGGGCCATATCATCCATGCTGTGGGAAACCATCAGGATCGTCGTGTGCTCCCGGGCATGCAGCTCCTCCAGCATGGTCAGGATCCGATCCCGTCCCCGGGGATCCAGCCCCGCGGTCGGCTCGTCCAGAATCAGCACGGACGGCTTCATCGCCAGGACGCCGGCGATGGCGACCCGCCGCATCTGGCCGCCGGACAGTTCAAAGGGACTGCTGGCGGAATATTTGTCATAATCCAGGTGCACGCAGTCCATGGCGTAGCGGACCCGCCCGTCGATTTCCTCCGCGCTCAGTCCCTGATTCTTCGGCCCAAAGGCGATGTCCTTCGCCACGGTTTCCTCGAATAGCTGGTATTCCGGATACTGGAATACCAGGCCGATACGCTGGCGCAGGGCACGGCGGTTCACATGCTCGCCGTTGAGATCCTCCCCGTCGATCAGCACCTCGCCGGCCGAAGGCTTCAGCAGCCCGTTCAGATGCTGCACCAGGGTGGACTTGCCGGAACCGGTATGCCCGATGATGCCGACGAACTCACCCTTCTCGACGGTAAAGCTGACATCGTCCAGCGCGACCGTGCGCATGACGCTGCCTTCGGAATAGGTATGGGTCAGGTGGCGGACTTCGATTGACATAGGGTCTTCTCCACCTCCTGCACCATTTCTTCGATCGTCAGGATCCCGTCGCGGATGGGCATGCCGGCTTTCCGCAGTTCCTCCGCCAGCGCGGCCATCGGCGGCACGTCCAGATGCAGCTGACGCATCCTGTCCACCTGGCTGAAAACCTCCCGCGGCGTTCCGTCCATCTGCACTTCCCCGTCCGAAACCACGACCACACGGTCCGCATCCGCGGCTTCCTCCATGAAATGAGTGATCCAGATGACGGTGATCCCCTTCTGCCGGTTCAGCATGCGGATCGTGTCGAGCACTTCCTTCCGGCCCGACGGATCCAGCATGGCCGTCGCCTCGTCCGCAATGATGACCGCCGGTTCCATCGCCAGGATGCCGGCGATGGCCACGCGCTGCTTCTGGCCGCCGGAAAGCATATGCGGCGCGGAATCGGCATACTTGCTCATCCGCACAACCGAGAGCGCCTTTTCAATCCGCGGAATCATCTCCTCCGTCGGTACGCCCAGGTTTTCCAGCCCGAAGGCCACGTCCTCCTTGACGATGGTCGCCACGATCTGGTTGTCCGGATTCTGAAAAATCATGCCGGCCCGCTGCCGGATTTCCCAGACGAGCTCCTCCTTCCGGGTATCAAATCCGCAGACGGCCACGCAGCCGTCCGTCGGAACATACAGCGCGTTCAGGAGCTTTGCCAGGGTGGACTTGCCGGATCCGTTATGGCCGAGCACCGCCACGAATTCCCCCTGTCTGACCGTCAGGTTCACATGGCTGAGCGCCGGCGCGGCGGCATCGTCGTAGGTATAGGATACATTCTCCGCGAGAATGTGGGTGTCATTACGCATGAGGGATATTCCTCCGGATGGATTCTCAGTTTGAAGTCAGCTCAATCAGGTGGATCTGCGGCGTGCACAGAAGCCGCATCGGCACCACGCTGGTTCCCACGCCGCGGGAGATCAGCATCGTGCTCCGGTTCTCCGTCAGCCAGCCGCTCCGGTATCTTTCCGGCACGTCCGGCGCGATCTCCAGCATGCCGGAGAAGTACATCATCTGGCCGCCGTGGGTGTGCCCGAACAGGCCCAGATCAAACCATCCCAGCGAGCCGGACCGGTCCGTCGCCTGCTGCGCATCCGAAATCACGGATGGGTTATGGGCCAGGAAAATCACATAGTCCGACGCGGAAACGCTTCGCGCCAGGCCCCGCAGATCCGGCGTACCCTTCGTTGTATCGTCCAGCCCGGCCACGATGATCCGGCTGGATCCGATCTGGATCGTCTCCGTCCGGTTCACCAGCGGAATCACATTGGCCGCGGTCATCGCGTCCCGCAGCTGTGTCTGCTCAAAGAGCGTCTCCCCGCAGTCCGTTTCCCCGATCACGCCGTAAACCCCGTATCGGGCCCGGATGTCCGGCAGCGCCTGCACCAGGTGAAAAAACTGCACCGCGCTGGCATGATCCGTCGCATAGTCTCCGCCGAACAGCACCAGATCCGGCCTCAGGCCGTTGATCCGGCTGATCAGCCCCGCCGCATCCCCGTCGGAATACCAGAAGCCCCAATGGATGTCGCTCAGATAGACGATCCTGAGATGGTTCGCGTCCTGCGGCAGGTCCGCAGAGGCGATGACCGTCCGCTCGGTGGACAGCATAAACCGCGCTTCCGCAAAAGGCCACGCCAGCACAAGCAGCAGCACACAGGCCGCGATGATGGCGCCTATTCTCCGCTTTCTGTTCCGTTTCTGATGCTTGCCGCGGCGGGATGGCGCGGCGGTGGCAGCTACAGCCCATGGGCCCTTCGGGGCATGCTTTCCCCGATATTCGTTCACGGCCTTTCCCTCCTCTCCCGCGGCAAAATCAACTTTTATTTTATCATATCGGGCGTGAAAAAAAAAGAGTCTTCCCTCGACCGGAATCCCCGGACACACGTCCGGGAAGCCGTCTGCGGAAAGACTCCGCCGTTTTCAGATCAGCTTCAGCCGCCGAAGCTCGTCCGCCACAAAGCGTGCATATGGCTCCGCCCCGGCCCGCTGCGTATGAACGTCGTCCACGCGCCCGTCCGGGAAGGCCGGATACTTTCCCTTTTCCACATGCATATACAGCTTCCGGCTCTCCCTTTCTCCCAGTTCGGACACGATCCGCCGGCTTGCCCCGTACAGGTCGATCAGCGGTACGCCCTTCTGCACTGCCAGCAGGCGGACCGCCTCCGGATAGTCCCCGTGGGAAGGCTGCAGCTGATCATTTTCCCAGTACCGGCCGCAGATCGGCGTCAGCAGGACCGGAATCGCGCCGGCCAGCCGCGCCGTATCCACGAAGATCCCCAGATTGTTCTGAAAGCCGGTCCATGGATCCGTATGCCGCCATACCAGTTCGCTGTAATCATTGTGCGTAAACTGAATCAGCAGCAGATCCCCCGGCTGGATCTCCTTCTCAATCTGCTGCAGCCGCCCTTCGGACAGGAATGATTTGGTGCTTCTTCCGGCCATGGCCCGGTTCTCCACGCGGATCTTCTCCGGCATGAATTCCTGAAGCACCTGTCCCCACCCGGTAAAGGGCGCCTGATCCGCCGTATAGCTCGCCGCCGTGGAATCGCCGCAAATGTAAATCGTCATTCCGGATTCTCTCCTTCGTCTTCTGTGATTGCTTCCGCCGCTTATCTGAATGAGCCTGCTCCGGAGGACCAGATCATCGTCCGGTCCTTTCGGATCATCAGTCCTTCCGCGCCATCGGTTTTCTCGATCAGGTGCATGCCCGCTTCCTCTCCGAGAACGAACGCCGCGGTGGCCAGCGCGTCTCCGAGCGCGGAACTGTCCGAAAAGACGGTCACGGACGCCAGATCGTTCTGTACCGGCCAGCCGGTCCGCGGGGACAGCAGATGGTGATAATACACGCCGTCCTGTTCGAACCCCCGCTCATAGATCCCGCTGGTCACCGTGGATCCTCCGCGGTTGACCGTCGTCAGCATGGAGGTACCGGTCGGCGCGTCGATATCCTGAATGCCGACCTTCCAGGGAGATCCGTCCGGCTTTGTGCCGATGGCCACGATGTTCCCGCCGAAGGACAGGATCGCGCTCCGGATTCCTTTTTCTTCCAGAAAGCCTTTGATTCTGTCCGCTATATACCCCTTGGCAATGCCGCCCAGATCGATCATCATCCCCGTCGGCAGGGTCACCTGATTTCCTTCGAGCTGCAGCCTTTGCCAGCCGATCCTCTGCGCCGCCGCGGCCAGCGCGTCCGCATCCGGGATCTGCGGTTTTTCCGCGTGAAAATCCCACAGCGTGGAAGCGGGGGCGATCGTGATGTCAAAGGCTCCGGCGGATGCGTCGCTGATTTCGTCTGCCAGGCGGATCACCTCTGCCGTCTCATCGGAGACGGTCACCGGTCTTCCCTCCGCATGATTGATGCGCCATACGTCGCTGCCCTCCCGGGTACGGGACAGGAGCGCCTCGTACCGTCCGATCTCATCCATCGCCGCTTCCAGCGCACGCTCATCCGGCGCGTAGGCCGTCAGGGTGATGACCGTATCCAGATAGAACCCGACCTTTGACAGCTTCGGAAGCTCCTTTTCCGCGCATCCTGCCACCCCAAGGAGCATTGCGAGCAGCAGAATCAGCAGTCGCCCTTTTTTCATTCTCTTTCTTTTCCTCCCCGCATCACGCGGTCCGGAACGCGCAGCGCCCGGAGCACACGGTCGGCTGCCGTGCCGGTGATCAGCCCGACCGCCGCTCCGATCCCGACCAGAATCGGCAGATAGGTCGTCATCAGTGCCGGCGTTCCCAGCATGACCGCCGCCGTCAGCACCTGCCCGGTATTGTGGGCCACGGCACCCGCCACGGATGTCCCGGCGACGCCGGAGATCCTTCCCTTCCGGATCGCCCACGCCAGCAGCTCGCAGGCCAGTACGGCCGCCAGCGTCAGAATCAGGCTGAGGAGGATCGCTCCGGCGGGATGCGGATGCGCAATCCATAGGGCAGCGGCACCGGCCGCTGCCAGTCCCTGGCCGCAGCGGAGCGCCAGGGACGGCCTTCCGCGCATGGCCCGCATGGCAAGCAGGGAAAGCACGCCTCCCGCCAGGCTGTACATCATGGCGGTGACCGAACCGAACAGAAGCCCGGACAGCACCACCTTGACCGCCATCAGCAGGATTGCCGACGGCAGATCCATCAGATATACCGCATAGAGGATCACCGTATTGGCCAGCCCCAGCCGGATGCCCGGCGCCGCGCCGCCCAGCAGCGCGGACAGCGGAATCGCCCGGTCCAGCCATCCCAGCACCAGCGCCAGCGCCGTCAGCAGACCGAACCGGGTGATTCGTTTTGTGCGTTCGTTCACCGTTTTTCCTTTCTTCGGTACCGTTCTTCCGGTCAGATACAGGAAAACCCCGCCGGAATGGCGGGGATTCCATGCATAATATTGACGAATTATTCCTCGTCGTCGTCCTCGATCTTCGCGTTGGCAATGATCTTCTGGGCTTCGGCCTGCGGCACTTCCTCGTACCGTTCAAACCGCATGGAGAAAGAACCGCGGGCCTGCGTCATGGAGCGCAGATCCGTCGCATACTTGAACATCTCGGCCA
>CAMOYA010000037.1 GCA_946629635.1 uncultured Clostridia bacterium | reverse complement strand
CTGTCCCTGAACCAGGCGCGGCTGTTGTAGGGAGAATACCAACCCTCAGAGATATCGTCCAGGAAGGCTTCAGCTTCTCCTTCATTGTCCGCATAATCCAGAAAAACGAAGTCATCAGGAAGCGGAAGCTGGACTGTTACGTCTCCAAGATATCTGCAGGGAGACCAGTCATTTACAACGCTTCGGCATTTCGTATCTGAAACCGGTTCAAAAACAATATATCCCGGGAAGTCTTCCAGCATAATCAGCTCATACGCGGATGGCTCAAAACTGGCAGGAGCTTCGCTGTTGTCACCATCATCCATGATCTCCCGACTGTCTGCAAGCTCCTGGAAAGGACGTTTTGCAAATGTACTGGATTTATCTGCTTCTCCATCTCCATCAGAATCATAACAGCCATGGATCCGAATATATTCGACAGTATAGGTTTCCCCATGAACAAGGATTTTGTCTCCCAGCTTCAGGTTCTCGATTGCTTCACGGTCGTACAGGTCTTCTGCATAGAGAGATAATGTGAAATATCCATCCTCCAGATGATCCGTATCCTTGACACCTATGCAGTACTCCCCATCCGTCAATCCATCCCATGCAACTTCCTTTGGTGTGATGATCAGATCAGAATCAGTATTCCATCCGCCGGGAACAGCACCTTTTTCCATCATTTCATGCTTTTCTACCAGAGAAGCTGTCAGGCTCCAGAATCCTTCCGCATTGCTAATCTCGTAATTCTCCATCCCGCCGATGCACAGCCATTTTGCTTCAAAACGGACACCGCCACGTGTTCCATCAGTCAGATAGAAAACAATCTGGGGGTACCAATCCGTGATGGACTCGTTCACCTTTTCACCAACCTGGATTGCGTTGACTGCGTTCCACAACTGAGCAATTTCATCCGGATCATCTGTGGTGAATTCACTGGTGGAGAAGCCATAACCATCGGTGTAGTAGACCTTCCCAATGGTAATGCCCTGATCCAGCTTTTTCTGTATTTCACCCAATTCCGTCATGGACTGTATCGTTGCTGGGGTCTCCTCTGCGAAAGAAACTGAAACCATCAGCAGAATCCCCATCAGCAGTCCGATTGCCTTTTTGAGCATCTTTGTCATCATCTCCTGTCAGCTGTTTTTTCGGTCACAATATATGACGTCAGGAGACTATGGAAAGTTCCCCGAAAACATTAAATCTGGAGCAGATCGCAACCTGCTCCAGAAATGAAGAACTGTATTATTCCCAAATATCAACGCTGCCGGTCTCTTCGCCCTTAATCCACCACAGCTTGTTCTGATCAACCCGAACGAACACGGAATCAGCACCGGCGGGAATTTTCGCAGCGATTTCTTCAGCGGTAATGTTGCCGCCCAAGGGAGACTGAACGATAATCTCCAGTTTGCTAGCGGGCTTCTTTGCGGCAGCTTCTACCTTTTTGACGGTTTCTTTCGTATTCCGGGCTGCTTTGGCAGCAGTCTTCTTAACTTCAATTTTCTCAGCAACTACTTTGTCTTCGACCTTTTTAGCAGCTGCCTTTGCTTTTGCAGGAGCCTTCCGGCTACTGAAGTCCACTGCATTCCGCTTCATCTTTTGACCTCCACTGTGATCTCAGAAACGTTTTTCCTGTTTCCGCACCATGTTTTATTCCGTCTTTTCCGTTTCTTCGTTCGCCATGATTCCCAGGGAAATATCCCTGCAGCGGCTCAGCGCAATGGAGGCCGGTTCACCCATCGTGCAGTCTCTAAATTGAATGTTCCTCACTTCATACCCGGGCACATCAAACCCGCTCAGGTCAATGCCCGGCATTGCGTGCAGGTCCTTTTCCCAGTAGTTTCTGGCCCATCCGGTCAGATGCACCCGCTCGCAGATCATATCGGAGAATACCGGCGGCACCGGAGACCCAATGCCGTCATCATTGTACAGCACCGCGCAGCACAGGAACCTGGATAGCACGCTGTCCCGCACAGAGATGTTCCGCACGTAACCTCCACGTTTTTTTGTGCCCTTGATCTGTACCCCGTACAGGGAATGCTCCAGGTCGCAGTCCCAGATCTTCACGTTTTCGACCCCGCCGCTCATTTCGCTGCCAATGGCCACGCCCAAGCCGTATTCGCTCCGGCAGTCGAATACCCGGATGTTCCTTGTGGGGCGATTGATTTCGTTGCCCTCCGGATTTTTGCCGCTTTTAATGGCCACGGAATCGTCTCCCGTATGGAATTCCGCGGCAAACAGCGTGCAGTCCTCGCTGGAATCCGGATCCCAGCCGTCCCCGTTCCATACGCCTTCAGAGCGGAAAACACAATGATCCGTCACGATGTCCCGGCTGTACAGCATGTGCACATTCCAGCTGGCACCGTTTTCCAGCGTAAGCCCGGTAATCCGGATCGTTTCGCAATTGCTCAGGTTGATCAGCCGCCCCCGGGCCCGTCCGGGAATCGTGTGCTCGTTCTCGTATTCTTTCATTTTGTCGCCCAATGCAGCCAGTTCCTCACGCAGCCGTTCCTTTTCCGCTTCAATGATGTTCAGCGCCAGCGGCTGTCCCCCGCCCCGGATGGTACCTCCGCCGTAAATCAGCACATTCCGGCAGTTTGGCCCGGCCGCATGATCCATTTCGCCCAGGTTCAGCAGGCTCTGGTAGCACATCATCTCCGTGCCCTCAAACCGACTACGGATTTTGGGCAGATAGTCCTCCGGATTATCCGTTCCCTGCAGCACAGCGCCTTCTTCCAGCCGCACCTTCATGTCGCTGTGCAGCCGCAGGGCGCCGGTCACATAGGTCCCCGCCGGCAGGAAGACTTCCTCTCCTTCCCCGCAGGCGTCCAGAGCGGCCTGTAGCGCCTTCGTGTTCAGGGTTTTCCCATCGCCAACGGCGCCGAAATCCGTCACAGTCAGCCGCTTTGGCATGCTGCCCGTCCGTACGCGGACCCGCCCGATCTCTTCTCCGTTCATTTCCACACAGATCGTGTATTCCGTCTCCGGCGTCAGTCCGTCAAACATGCAGTGTGTCCGGTTCGTCTCCCGCACTGTTCCGTCGCTCATCACCGCCCGATATCGCGCTCCCGCCGGCGACCCCTCCGGCTGATCCCACCACAGCGTCGCCGTAGTATCCGTCACCGCGTAAGATATCCTCATTTTGATTTTCCCGTCCTTCCTGTTTGTTTATCAGATCCAAAATAGAAAGGAGCCGGGCGTTCCCTTTTACGAAGCGGGCCTCTAACGCGTTTTCCGCCTCCAGATAAGCCAGCCGCCCTTCCTGCCATCCGCTATGAAAGGCACTGATCCCCATGGTCATGGACGCAGTGCAGGCCCATGGAATCTCCCCGGAACATCTCCCTCACCGTTTGATAAGCCAGCTTCGGCCGACGGTATTCGTCCACCGCGCCCTTGTTGTTATAGGTCTTCGGCCGCCCGGCGAACCATTCATCGGCTACCCGAACGTCCGCAAACTGCCACAGGAATACACCAGTAACCTCCGGGTTCCCCAGCACGCCCGCAATCTGGTCCCTCAGAATCCGGCCCTGCCGCTCCTCAGACCACTTTGCCTCTCCCAGTGGATCATGGAATCCGTAGATGGCTCCGGCCCCGATTTCACTGACGATCACCGGCTTGCCTTCCCCGCCGTTTTCCCGGATTTCCCTGATCTTCCGCTCCAGCGCATCGCGCACCGGCGTATCATGGTACCACTGGGGATACAGATTCACGCTCACCGCGTCCATTTCTCCGTAAACGAGCCCGCCGGGACGCTCCAGCAGGGCTGCGGTCACCGGCCGGCTGCCATCCAGGTGCTTCAGCATTCCCAGGATTTCCCGATAGCACGCCGCGCCGTATTCCGTGTCGTCCGCGCATTCGTTCAGGCAGCCCCAGATGAAGATGGACGGATGGTTGAAGTGCTGTTCAATCATCTCCTCCGTGCTCGCCCGCAGCTGGTCCATGAACCGAGGATGGCGCATCTTCGTTTCGTCCAGCCCCCGCGCATGGGATTCCTCCCACACCAGCATGCCCGTCTCGTCGCACAGATCCAGGAACAGCGGGTCGTTGGGATAATGACACGTGCGCACGCAGTTCGCGCCCATCTCCCGCATCAGCTGCAGATCCCGCATCATGCCTTCCACGGGAACACTCAGCCCGAAGGCTCCGTATTCCTCGTGCCGGTTGAAGCCCCGCAGCCGCAGCGGCGCCCCGTTCAGCAGGATGCGGTTTCCCTGGATCCGGATCTCCCGGAAGCCGATCCGATCGATCCAGTCGTCCGCCGCCGTCCCGTCCATTTCCAGCACAGCCTTCACCGTATACAGCTTCGGCGTCTCCGGTGTCCAGGTTGCAACGATCCCGCACACAATCTTCATCGTCACCACGGTCGTCCGGTTCCCGGGCAGCTCCACTTCAGCCGTTGCTGTCTTCCCGGCCACGCTCACCGAGACCGTTCCCCGCGTTCCTTCGCCGCTCAGATTGTGGATCGCTACTTCCGCCTCCGCGGTCCATCCGTCCGCGCCGTCGACCGGCGTCACGTGGCATCGGGTGATATAGCATTGTCCCAATTCCTCCACCACCACCAGCCGGTTGATGCCACCGTAGCAATAGTAATCGTTGGGTATATGCAGCGCGGAATCGTCCCCATACCGGTTGTCCGCCTCAACGCGCAGCGTATGCTCGCCCGCTGGCACGTTCAGCGCCAGCCCTTCAAATCCTGTGTACGCGCCATAGTGCTCAGCCAGCAGCGCGTCGTCCAGATAAACGCTCCCCCGAAAGCTCACGCCGCCCAGCCAGATCCGTACGTTCCCGCCGCAGGTGATTTGTTGTTCATAGATCCCGCGCCCCCGATAGTTCCGCAGCGCCGGATGCGCTTCCCACACTCCGGGCACAATCACCTTTTCCGGTCTGTCCAGTCCGCCCGCGTCCGGCGTTGTCAGCGTCCATATCGGCGCGCATTCCCGGCTTTTGCGTATTTCATGGGTCATAAACACTCTTTCCATGCTGGTTCATCCTCGTTTTCCCGGTCCCTGACCGTGATTCTGTATCCGGATCAAAGAGATGAGAATGCCTGATCCAGTGCGGTCCGTTCATTCTTCTCAATGCAATCCACCTCCGTTTACCGGATCTCACGTGTCTCTTCCAGTTTTTCTGCCTCACAGTTTTCTTCATCCGCGCGAAGTTTGACCAGACGGTGCCTTGTTACGCCATTTGTCCACTGTTAACGTATCCCGCGCAGTCGGCAGGAAAGCTTGTGTACTTGTGACAATCACCTGTTTGTGGTATGATCATGCCCCGTGAAAGGGAAACCCGGCTCGGCGCAGGGAGCACGGAAGGAGAAATCTCATGCTGCTGTTTTTTGATATTGACGGAACGCTGTTTGACGACAGCAGGAACCTTCCGGCCTCCGTTCTCCCCGCTCTGACACAGGCGCGAAAGAACGGCCATTATCTGTTTATCAACACCGGCCGCACCCTGTGCAACATGGATCACCGGCTGGACGGATTTCCGCTGGATGGCTGGATCATGGGCTGCGGCACCCGGGTTCTGTTCCGGGGAAAGACGCTGAAAAGCACGGAATATGATCCCGTACGAAGCCTCTGTCTCCGGAAAATCTTTCTGGAGGAGCAGATCGCAACGGTTTATGAATGCGACACCGCCATGTATTTCGATCCCCTGGGGCCGGAGAATCCCGCCATTCCTGAATTTATGGATTTTGCCCGGAAAGCCGGCATTGCCCGGCTGATCAGTGAGACTGATCCCGAGTTCCGCGCTGTGAAAATGTTCTGCTTTTCCCCATCTCCCGCTCCGATCCGGAAAATCGAGGAAAAAACAGCCGCTGTCGGGATGCCCTATGCGGCCATTGATCGCGAAAATGGGCGCTGGGAGATGGTTCCCGCCTCCTGTTCCAAGGGCACAGGCATGGATCTGATCCGAAAAGCGCTGGGCGTTCCCGTGGAAGCATGCTATGCCTTTGGCGACAGTCACAATGATATGACCATGTTCGCGCACGCAGGGCACAGCATCGCCATGGGCAACGCGTCCGCGGATGTCAAAGCCGCCTGCTCCTGGGTCACTGCCCGTCCGGAAGACGATGGCATCCGGAAGGCGATGATCCATTTCGGGATCATTGCTGACCCGGAGAAGAAAAGCGTCCCCTCCGGAGATTAGGAAAGGCTACAGCTTCAGCCTGCGCCGGGCTTTGTGTTCACACGCAGCCAGTTCCAGCAATCCCCATGCCATGCATCCGTAGATCACGACAGGCGGAAGCCCATATTCACCCACCGAAATCTTTCCGTCCAGCATAAATTCTTCCAGGACAGTCAACCCGCACACCACAAGACCAAACACCGCTGCCTGCCAGTTCCCTGAATGCTGCTTTTTTCCCCGAACCGCATAAGCAATCAGAATCCCTTCGCACACCAGATAGCAGAGAAGCTGCTCATAACGAACGAAGAGCCAGCGGATGCTCTGGGCCCGCATGCTTTCACAGATGATCTGGCTCAGGCAAAGATAGAAAACCGTACGGACAAAGCAGAGCCGATCCTCCCGATTCTGCCATGCAAAGAGAGCCACCCGCAGATACACGATGCCTTCCAGCATAAAGATGGCCAGATAGTACTCCGGAAAATCCGGATTCCATACTTCCGATACCGCCAGGGGAAACGGCAGCGGATCATCCAGATAATCTCCTGTTCCGAGAGATCCCAGCCAGTATTCGGCAAAGCGGGCCATGGCTGCCAGCAGGGCGCCCGGAAAGGCGAAAGCATTCAGTGCCTGTACCGGCTTTCGTCCCAGAATTCCGGCAGAGAGAAAAACGCCGAAGCACACTCCGGCCATACCGCCGTAATAAGACAGTTCATCCGCCTTCAGGGAGAAGAAATAGGATCCGATCCCCAGGCGAAGGATATAAGTAAAGCGGAAAATGAAATAGAGCAGTTTCGCACCGACAAGTCCAAGCACGACACTCATTCCCAGGGCAATCGCGCTCTGAAGAACGGCCTGCCCCCCGGATTGCCCGTTCCGGGTCTTCAGCATCAGCGCATACAGGGCAAAGCAGACAACCGCACTTCCCGAGAGGAAAAGCAAATAGGCGGCAATATCCGTTACCATCATGCGGACTTATTCTCCTTCCTCGAACCATGCGCTGGCAAAATAGACGATATCGGAAAGCTTGCGCTTGTTCTGATTCGTTTCCGCGTTGACATTGTTGATTTTCCGTCCGAGAAAGATGAACTGGGCAGATCCTCCGCCATCCAGGACATAGGCGTTGGTACAGTCCGGCGCGACCGCCTTGACCAGCTGCTTGAACTGCGCCATATTGGCGTAATTTCGCGTGCAGATGGCCATATAGTGCAGCGGCTCAAACTGCACCAGACAAAGTCGGGTCGCATTACCCGCCGGTTCCGCGAACTGGGGAGAATGATTCTTGTCCATGATATACGCGTCATCGACTTCCTGTCCGTCAATGACCAGTGCCGGACCAAACTGCAGTACATTCACTGCCTTTTTGCCGTCCACCGCCGTTTTGTCCATGTTTTCCAGTTCCGGTCCGCCCTGAACAATGTGAAAGTCGCCTGCTTCATCAATGATCAGCATATCCAGCCGGGTATCCACCGTATCCCGATAGAGCGTCCCCTGCCGAAGAATATATTTGCTGGATTCATGTCCATGGAAATCTCCGCAGTAATCCCCATTCATCGCAAAAATGGCGTTCACCCGCCTGGCAATTGTATCCGCCGGAATCCGCCGTTCAGAAACGAATGTGGTCGGATCCGCCGGAGCCGTGCGGATCTGGGACGGATCCTTGATCCGGATGTCCACGGTATAATACTCCAGGCGAAGCTCCTTATTCTGTGTCCGCAATGTACGCTCCACCCGAATGGACGGATCTTCATAAACCAGAAGATCCGAAGCGTATTCCGTATCGTATGGTGCACCACCGGTCAGATCCAGCGGAAGCGGGCGAAGTTCTCCGTCTGCCGTCGCCACGGCGGAAATGATCAGGAGAGAGAGCAACAGAACCAGTGTTCGTTTCAGCATAAGGGATGTTCCTTTCATATTCTTTCCGGATTTAAGGCTGTTCGTCCAGCGGAATCCAGGTATTCTCCCTGAAAATCCGTGAGATGTTCTGATAATGAATATGGTCCCTCCAGTAATTGCCGATCGAGGATTTTGCCGTTGAATCGATCTGCGTATCCGGCAGCGCCGCTGTCAGACTTTTCACCGCCTCCGGATCCGGTTTGATGGTGGGGTTATGGCTGTTATACTGTGGAATCCAGAGACGTTCCAGCCAGTTCATGGACTCCAGCGGGGAAATATCCTGAATCCGGTTAAAGCCCAGATTCAGATCCTTTAATTTCGTCAACGTAACAAGGGCCGAGACGTCCCGGATGTCATTATAAAACAGTTCCAGGTATTCCAGATCCGTCAGTTCCCCGACAGGGGTGATGTCCTGAAACTGATTATCGACGAGAATCAGCACCTTCAGCTGCGGAAGATCATTCAGAAAGGACAGATCTTTCACCGCATTATGACCAATATCCAGGGCAAGCAGGTTCCGGCAGTATTTCAGCACCGAAAAATCCTCGTCTGCATGCCGGCGGGACCGATCGCTGTGCGCTGTGGTAAAGGCGATCGCATCGGTCCGCACATCATGGTCTCCGACAGCCATTGTCCAGCCAAACTCAATATCCGGAAAGCGTTCCGCCAGCTCATTGATCCTTTTTCGCGGAATCCGTGTGGCGAACATATCCACCCTTCTCAGATTCGGCAGCTGATTCAGGAACTCATAGAACCGCGGGTATTCATCCGCTGAAACCCGGACTTTTTCCAGATCAATCGATTCCGCGCTGACCGGGACGGTCAGCTTTTTGAACGAGACGGTTGCCTCCTCGGCTGCGGACATGGAGCAGCCCAGGAAGAGCATCCATCCGATCAGCACCGTCAGCATTATTTTCCGCATCCTGAGAAACTCCTTATCTCCGGGGATCCAGCCGATCCGTTCCGAGAATCATATGGCATGCCGTCACAGCCATTCCAATCGCTGCCAGCAGCATCACAGCCCAGCAAAGATCCATCCTCATCCATGTCAGAAAGCCGATTTTATCTTCCATGGCAAATTCCATTGCCATAATCACGCCACAGCAAGCAAGAATACCGGCAGCAGAAGGCGCAAAACGGCGTACAGACCGCTCCGATGCGGGCGTCCGGAGAATACAGGCCCCAAAGATCAGCGCCATCACCGGCAGAGCCGCCAGCTGATTGATCTTCACAAATCCCCAGCGGAGTTCCAGATCGATACATGTGCTTTCCAGAAATGCCTGAAGGCCGGCATAGAGCGCAAGAAAGAGCAGTGCGGCTGTTCCGTCACGCCGGCATCGGACCCGAAGCAGATAAAAGAAAATCGCCAGCGCCACCACTGTTTCCAGCAGGAAAACAGGGAAGCGCCAATACCCGTCCGCATCCAGAACGCCAAAGGGAAACCGCTGAAAAAAAGAAGCATCCTCCAGCTGAATCATCGAGCGTTCAAAGAAAGGATCAAACCATTCCTCAATGTATTCACCGTAACCGATTCCAACCAGTGACTCTGCCCCCCGGGCCACCGCAACGAACAATGCAAACGGCGCTGCAGCCGCATCCAGGATTCTCGCCGGAGGCTGCCGGGTAATCGCTCCGGAAATCCAGGCGGCCGCAGCTACTCCGGCCATTGCTCCGTAGAGCATATACCCGCCTTCGGAAAAATGGAAGAAAGTTCCGATTCCGCGGTCAATAAACCAGGGAAGCGAAACAAGAAAGTACAGCAGCCGCGCCAGCAGCACCCCAAGAGGAACGGCAAAGACCGCGAACCATTCCGCCGCCTCCGTTTTCAGCTGAAGCCGACGGCATCTGGCGTTCATCAGCAGGAAACAGACCAGCGCGCCGGCCCCCAGCACAAGCCCATAGGGATAGAACGTAACGGCCCCCAGTTGAATCGTCGTCATGAATCAGTCACCTGCCGCAGAAGCAAAGTAAATGATATCGGAGATCGGCCGGCTGTTTGCCGTCTGATTGATCATTTTTCCGTTGATCAGCAGATGCGCAGACCCGCCGCCGTCCAGGTTGTAGGCAACTTTGCAGTCCGGAAGAATTTCCGGGATAAAGTTCGCCAGCTCCTGCAGATTGATCCCGACACCATTGCCGCCGTCCACCACGACAACCGCGTATTTCAGATGAT
Source organism: uncultured Clostridia bacterium (assembly GCA_946629635.1). Taxonomy (GTDB): domain Bacteria; phylum Bacillota; class Clostridia; order Christensenellales; family Aristaeellaceae; genus Aristaeella. The sequence goes on along the minus strand of CAMOYA010000037.1, from coordinate 8,465 downwards.
CCAGCTGACAGATACAGATCCGGGCAGTCGCCAGGATCGATTCATGCTCGCCCTTCGGAATGGTCTGTACCTCGCCGTCAATGACCAGCGCAGGGCCGAAAGTAAAGGAATTGACCGCTGTGCGGCCCGAGGACTCAAGCCCGGACAAAAATGATTTCATGTCTTCACTGGTTGCGCCCGGAACGATGGAAAAGTCCCCTTCGCTGTCGATCACCAGAACATCCCGGGGATACTTCTGCTGATCCAGTGCGTCCCGATAAAACACGCCCTGTCGGATAATATATCCAAAGTCATATGTGTACTTGGCAAAGTCTCCGTTCAGCGCCACTACCGCGTTCGTCCGCTTGGTCATCACATTGGAGCGCTCCTGTTTCCGGCTGTCATAGCTGCCATCGCTGAAATAGGTGCGCAGCTGACTGGCGTCCGCAATCTCCACCGTCACCCACCGAACCGTTGTCCTGTCCGCGCTGGATTTGGCTTTTCTGCTCTTGCTCTGCAGCAGGAAATGAATGGAATCATCCTGATACTCGTTTTTTGAAATCCATCCGTCCTCCCGGATCGGCTCACCGTACACATTCATATCCAGCTCCAGCGGATGCGTTTCCGCCAGCGAGGAAGGAGATGAAACGATCAAAGCCATTGAGGCCAGAAGAAGGACCGTAAGAATCCAGCGAATGATTTTTCCAGCCACGGAACAAAGCCCCCTTATCCTGTATCCGGATGCATCCCATCCGTTCATTTTCTGCTATTGCCAGAGTTCAATCCAGCCGGAATCCTTACCGCGAACCCAGTAGGCCCGATTCTCCTCCACCCGGATGTATACATCATCCGCCTCACCGACACGGGCCAGGATCTGTTCCACGGTAATCTCCCCGCCCATCATGGACTGAATATGGACATTCGGCAATCCCGCAGCCTTGATCCTTTCAGCAGGAACACCGGCCGGAGCATTCTGAGCGGAAGCAGTATCCGCGTTCCCCGCAGCTTTCCGTTTCTGCCTGTCCGTATTTTCCTTCCGGGATTGCTTCTGGCTCTTTTTGGCCTCTCTTTTTTTGGGCGGAAGCGTGACTTTTACGCCATATACGCGCTGAATTTCATCCGCGATTTTTTTTGAAACGCCCAACCTGCCGGTTTCCAGGGAGGAAACGGTAACCCCCCTGATCCCGATCGTTTCCCCGAAAGCGACCTGAGACAGTCCTACTCTCTCCCGCAGGTCACGGATGGCAGTTCCCGCCGGAAACGATTCTTTCATTCCCGGTTCTTCATCGCTTTCCGGAATTTCAGGAAGATCCTTTGCTTCGGGCTGCGCAACCGGATGCACGCCGAAGGCTTCATAAATCTTGTCCGCTGCCTTTTTCCCGATCTGAAGCCGGCCCGATTCAAAACCGGAGATGGATACCGTACTGAGGCCAGCCGCATCGGCGAATTCCTTCTGCGTCATATTGTTTCTCTGCCGGATGACGCGCACGGTATTATGATCCCTCAGCCAGAGATCCACCCCACCCAGGTTGTACACCGTGCCATACCCTTTGGCCTTCAGCATCAGTTCTGCCTGAAGGCTTCTCTTTCCCGAGTAACAGTACAGAAAGATCGGCGTCCTGAATGTTGCCCGACGGCGAATCACATCCCGCAGCGCCTCGACATCCACACGAACAGCGCCAGGAAAATGAAAGGCAGCATAGTCCGGTTCATCCCGAAGATCAATCAGCACCGCACCGGGAGTCGCCTGAAATACATCGATCCCTTCTTCGATATTCATTGTTCATACATCCTTTTCCACGCGTCGGTCATTCAAAGTCCCATAACTTAATAGTATTTCTACGCCATTGTATTCTTTTCCTGCAGAAGCTGCCGTCCGAAACAGCCCGGAGATCCATGCGTCTGAGCGAAAACAGGCTGCAGATGCTGATCAGAACAGTTTCCCGTTCATGATGGACATGATCAGCGAACCGTTATTGAACAACGGTGCCATTGCGCTCTGCGCGACCAGTTCCCCGATATTGTCAATCGGGACGATCGTCTGGAACAGCGGCAGAAGTGCGAAGGCCACAAAGCACAGCAGGGCTCCGCGCAGGAGACCAAAGGCACCGCCCGCGACAGCGTTGAGCTGCTTGAGAACCGGGAAGCGGAACACCGCCTTCAGAAAATTCAGCAGAATATGAAATACCAGCATCAGTCCGACGAAACAGACAATAAAGCAGATCACATTCATGACAGCGCCCATGATGGTCTGCGTTACATAATTGCCCACATTCTGAACCATATCCACGCCCCGGAAAGCCTGATTCTCCAGGTTGGACTTCAGGAGATTGTCCAGCGGCGCAGGCAGTGACACACCCCTGAGAATCTCCGCAATGCCCTGCTGCGTCAGTCCCGCCACGCTCTGGGCGGAGAGCGTACTGTCCTTCAGCCGCGTGGCGGCATCCGTATATGTCAGCAGCGTACTGCTTAAAGTTGTGTTGTTCTGCAGGAATTCCACCAGTCTGGGACTGAGCCAGTAGCTGCCTGCCAGACAGGCAAGTGTTCCCCCCATGCTCGCAACCGAGGCGATAAAGCCGCGATACATGCCGACCAGCACGCTCAGGCCAATGATTCCAAGCACAATCCAGTCAATCAGATTCATTTCGTTCACCTCTCTTTCGGCTTTCGCGGGCAGCTTTTCCGGGCCTCTGTCATCACCGGATCATGATCCCCGCCTTCCGCATATAAGGCGTTCATTTCCTCAAGCCTGTCTTTCTTCGGCTCCGGCCCGCAGTACGGACACGCACGAAGCCGGCTCCCCGCCTCACCGCAGAGTTCGCCATATGTGATCTCCTTCGGATTTCGGGTTCCCATCCCCTCGCAGTGATCCGATCCGTGATAATAATCATTCTTCCTCGGATTATACCAGAACACCTTTTCATCCTCCGGGACAGGAATCTGACGACCCTGCCAGTCCTCCCAGATGAGAATCTTGGTATTTTTTCTGTAGTGGTTCCAGATCCACTGCTGATTGATCCCTTCGGGATTCTTCTTTCTCTGCACCCGGATGCAGCCATGGCTTGCCCGGGTGCCCAGCTTAGGCTCCGTGGAAGAGTAATCCCTGCCGTTGCTCGAGGAAATATAAGGCACTTCATGAAGCAGGTCCCCATCGTTAAAGCGAATGGCCAGAGGACAGTACATGTTATCCGAATAGAATCCTCCCACCCTGCTGATCAGCAGAAACTCGCCGGCACGCGTCTCGTTGTAAGGCTGCTTTTCATTGGCCAGCCCGGTGGACACCACCAGCGATGTGAACAGTTTTCCGTCACGGAAAATATACATGCGCTGCGTCAGCTTATCGACAACCATGCCCATCTGCTGATTGGGGACAATTTCCTTCAGGTACCGGGTCGGTACATATCCCTGGATCAGCGCATTCCAGTTCACAACGGCCGAGTCATGAAAGGAAGAGGCATATGTCTCAATCAGGGACCATTCTTCTCCCTTCTCCAGCACATGCACGCCCTGGGAAGCCATGGTTACCGTGCCCGTGCCTTCGCTGTCCTCCTCCGGATTTTTGCGGACAACCAGCTGGCGTACCTGCGCCCTGTCCCTTCCGTCATCCACCACTGTCACCGGTGCCGTCAGCGCCTCCCACACCGCGGCCTCATCCATGATATCCATCGGAACAGTCCATCCGTTCATCGTCCGGTCCGTTCCTTCCTTCGGACTGCCTGTTGTCGGCGTAAATGAAACCCTGGGTTCCCGGATCCGCATCGACATGAGCACCGGATCGGAAGCGACCCCGTCTTCCCGGACCAGCCGTGCTGTCACGACCGCCTCGCCGCCACAGACGGATGCGGGGAATGTGACCTCCCCATCACCCATTTCCACGGGGCGAAGGAAGACCTCCTTCTCTCCATCCGCCCCGACGATAACAATTTCCATGTCCGCGCTTTCCGAAGCGCAGAAACTGAGGCGGACCGACATCCGCGATGTGACCTCAGCGTTCAGCAGTTCAGCCCGAATCAGGGATGGAATGGTGCGTCCGATCAGAATCGTTGTCTCCGCCCTGTATCCGGCCATCTCCGCGACCAGGTTCCACTCCCCTTCCGGAACCGGATAGCCTCGGCTGGTTCCATTCCAGTACATGGCATTATACCCGGCCTGTACGCTTCTCTCCTCCATCACCGGGATGACCGGAAAGCCTTCCGGCGCTTCCAGATATAAATTGCATGTTCCCCCGTCCGGTGCCAGCAGCTCGACTACGACGGAGTCCCCGGGCTGCAGAGCAGGCTTGGATACCGAAAGCCTCATTTCCTCAGCGGGCTCCGCAATGGCTGCACAGGAAACAAGCAGCGCTGTGATCACCAGCGCGGCCGCTGTCAGCCATCCGCTCCGTCTCATGGTTTCTCCGCCCCTTATCAGTATTTTTCCTTCAGCATGCGTATTTCCCGCTCATAGCCTTCCAGCTCATTGGGCGTTTCCAGGAAGAACGGAAGTTCCCGGAGCGCCTCATGGCGCATCACCCGCAGGATGCCCTCCGTCCCGATATATCCCTCGCCGATTTTCTCATGCCGATCCTTCCGCGAACCGAGGGGGTTCTTGCTGTCATTGATATGCACCGCTTTCAGGCGTTCAAGGCCGATCACCCGGTCAAATTCAGCCATCACCCCATCCAGATCATTCACGATATCGTATCCGGCATCGTTTACGTGACATGTATCCAGACAGACGCCCATCAGACTGTTCAGCTTTACCCGATCGATGATTTCCCGAATCTCCTCAAAGCGGCTCCCGACCTCGCTGCCCTTTCCCGCCATGGTTTCGAGCAGAACGGTGGTATGCTGATCCTCACGCAGGACACGATTCAGCATTTCAGCAATCAGACGAATCCCTTCTTCAACCCCCTGCCCCACATGGCTGCCGGGATGGAAATTATAAAGGTTCCCGGGAACATACTCCATGCGGGCAAGGTCATCCGCCATTGTCCGGATTGCAAAATCCCGGATGGCCGGATCCGCGGAACACCCGTTGAGCGTGTACGGCGCATGGGCCAGGATGACGCCGATTCCGTTTTCTTCCGCAAAAGACCGGAAAGCCGCTGCATCCGCTTCATCCACGGGCTTCGCATTTCCGCCCCGGGGATTCCGGGTGAAAAACTGAAAAGTGTTCCCCCCGATCGACAGGATCTCCCTTCCCATATGCATATATCCCCCGGAGGCCGACAGATGACAACCGATTTTCAGCATTTTCCGTTTTTCCCCTTCCGCGTGATATTCTTCCCTTTTTCAGTATATCCCTGCCATCGCCCGGGTCAGCGCCGTCATGGCGTTCGTCACTTCCGTCTGGGTCGCTGTGTTTCCATCGACCAGGCTCTGGAGATACGCCGCGGCGCTGACAATTGCCCGATACTGATCCCCGGCAGGATCCAGCATGCTGAGCTGAGCCTGCGCGCTGGCAATCAGCTGAAGGGCATCCTCCACCTGCCGGGACGGAACGTTCGCCTCGCCGACTGAAGACGAATAGCCCTCTCCATGCACGGTACATACCTGGCTGCCGTATGCCGCAGTGGATCCAAGATACTGTTCCAGCACATCCCTGTATTGCGTGCCGATCAGATTGTACAGCGGATGTCCCTGCGGAATGGTCACCACGCCCTTCTGTTCCGTAAAGGGACAGTAAGGGGATGCCGGCATACCGGATTCCGTGCAGATTGTCTGCACGGAATGAATCTGGCAGTACTGGGTCGGCTCCGTTCCCCGGGCCCAGTAATCCGTTACCGTTCCGTATTCCTTGGCATCATAGCGGCAGGCATCGGTCGCCAGCTGGCCGCTGACCGCGCAGGTGGTCACCTTAACCAAACCGTAATCCTCCGCGCTGCCCTCCAGAATATCCCGGTTGGCGAGCCCATTGTGAATCTTGGCCATGTACGCCTGCCACAGGGGCGCGGCCGCGCCGGATCCGGTGGACTTGGAGGACAGTGCCTTATAATTGTCATGTCCGACCCACAGCGCTGAAGAATAATACCCCGTCAGCCCCGCAAAGAAAACACCCTTCTGATCCGAATTGGTACCGGTCTTGCCGGCGACGGTCTGCCCCTTGATCTTCGCGCTGGTTCCCGTTCCGGAAGAAACGACGCTCTTGAGCATATCTACGATCATATAGCTGGTGCTCTCTGAGAACACGCGTCTCCGATCCTGATGCTGATGTCCGTCCCAGACCACATCGCCCCGGGAATCGGAAATGCCCAGGACGGAGATCGGTTCCTGATATACCCCGCCGTTGGCCAGGACGCCATAAGCCACCGTCATCTGCAGCGGCGTAATGCCGGAAGATCCCAGGCTCAGGCCGAATGGCGTCGCGTCGATATGCCCGTCATCCACACCCAGCCGATGCAGGAAATCCACGCTCCTGTCCACGCCAACCATCGTCATCAGCGTCTGCGCGGCAGCCGTATTATGAGACTTTGCCATCGCCGCGCGCAGCGTCTCCGGGCCGACATATCCGCCTCCGCCGTAGTTCTTCGGCCAGCTGTCGTTTCCGCGGGCATCCTTCCATCCCGCGATCGGAATCGGCATGTTGAACACCACGGACGCCGGACTCGCACCCAGCTCAAGCGCCGGGGCGTATACGGCAATCGGTTTGATCGAGGACCCGACCGGCATCTTCATATCCGTCGCCCGGTTCAGCGTTTTCCGGGCGGTTACCTTCGTGCGGGAGCCGACAATCGCCTTCAGTTCTCCGCTCCGATAATCCAGCACGGCACAGGCTGCCTGAGGTTCGATAATCTCCGTATATGTGCCGTCCGAGTTTTTGCTCCGGTAAACCTTATCCGAAGGATCCCGGAGGGAAGGATACTTCGTCCAGTTCTCCAGCGTGCTCTCCACGGTTTCCTGAACCATGGGGTCAATGGCCAGCTGAATGCTGTATCCGCCTGTCCGCAGCCGGTTCTCCATCGCGGCACGGTTGGCCGCGGTATCCTGAAGGCCATTCACCTCCAGCAGAATCTGAACCGTTTCCTTTACCGCATATTCCACATAATGCGGATACTCATACATGCCGGAATTGGAATTCATTTCCTCCGCCAGCACATGAACCGTCGCGGGATCCAGCGCTGCTTCATACTCCTGCCGGGTAATAAACTGATTTTCATACATGCAGCGGAGCACGTAGTTCGTTCTGTTGTTCGTGATTGCCGCAAAATCCGTCTCCCCGTCATTGCGGGTATAAAAATTCCGGCGGGGGTTGTAATAGTACGGATTGTTTGTGATCCCTGCCAGCATCGCACATTCCCGCAGGGTCAGCTCCTCCAGTTCCTTGTCAAAAAACCCTTTGGCCGCCACTTTCACCCCGTAATAGCTTTCACCCAGATAGATCGTATTCAGATAGCTTTCCAGGATCTGCTCCTTGGAATAACGGGTCTCGAGCTGCATGGCCAGATATGCTTCCTGAATCTTGCGCTTGTAGCTCTGTTCCGAAGACAGCAGCGTATTTTTGATCAGCTGCTGGGTGATCGTAGAGCCTCCCTGTGTTCTGGATGTGGTCAGATTGGCCACAAAAGCGCCGACGATCCGTTTCAGATCAATTCCGGTATGCGTATAGAAGCGGGCATCCTCCACGGCCACAAAAGCATTCTGCAGCCGCTTGGGCACCGCGCTGAGCGGAACCACTTCCCGGTTTTCCGTCCCGCGGTATGTTGTCAGATATTCCTTGTTCCGGTCATAGAACGTGGTGTTCTGCTCCGGGCTGTCCAAAGCAACCAGATCCAGTTCCGGCGCCGTATCCACATACCCCTTGGCAATTCCGGCCACAGCACCGAGCCCGGCCACTCCGGCCAGCACGGCAATCACGATCAGCGCCCGTACCGTGTTCAGAAGCACACTGATCAGAAAATTGGGTTTGCGGTTATCCGCACGAAAAATGCTTCGGGGTTCCGGTTTTTCCTCCGCCGGCAGCACCGGCTCTTCCTCTTCCACTCCCCAGGTCTGCTCGCTGTTCTCCGGGGTATATTCATAAGTTTCTGAAGCGCTGGAATCCGGTGGCCCGTATGCATCCTCCGGCGGGATCTGATCCGGGTCGCCGTACGCGTCTTCCGGCTTCCAGTCCCCGCCCACGTACAGCGTATCGCCGTCGTCCAGCGGTTCCCGGTTCCGCCTGTTTTTTCCGAACATAAGCTCCTCCCAAGTCCTGTCCTCGCGCATCCGCCTTCCTTCCGGCAGAAATGCACAGCAGGATGTTTCATTATACCATGAACCAACAAGATGTTACAAGTTTATGAAATTAATGGTAAGTTTTTGCTTAGATGGGCAAAGAAAAATGATTCCAAAAATATAGGGAACATGCGCAAATAACGCTTGACAATCCGCCGGAACGGTGTACAATATGTTCGGAAGGTCAAAGAAAGTCAAATCATGATCTCCCAAAGGAGGCAATCGCCATGATGAATATGAATCAATTCACCCAGAAGACGCTGGCCGCCCTTCAGCGGTCTCAGGCTCTGG
>CAMOYA010000036.1 GCA_946629635.1 uncultured Clostridia bacterium | reverse complement strand
ATCACGTCCACCTCCAGCTCGATGCCGGGCAGATACTGATCGACAAGTACGGGGTTCTCAATCCCGCCGGAGAGGATCCGGCGCATATAGTCCCGGGTGGTCTCCTCGCTGCGGGAGATCGTCATGTTCTGGCCGCCGATGACATAGGAGGGGCGCAGCAGCACCGGATAGCCCAGCTCCTGCGCGGCGGAAACGGCCTCCTCCATCGTGCGGACGCCCATGCCCCGCGGACGGCGGATGCCGAATTGCTCCAGCAGCTGGTCAAACCGCTCCCGGTCCTCGGCGATATCGATGGACTCCGCGCTGGTGCCCAGGATCGGGATCCCGCGGGAATGGAGGAAGGAGGTCAGCTTGATGGCGGTCTGGCCGCCGAAGGCGACAACCACGCCGACGGGCTTTTCCACCTGGATGATGTTCCACACGTCCTCGGGGGTCAGCGGCTCGAAATACAGCCGGTCCGCCGTATCATAGTCGGTCGAGACGGTCTCCGGATTGTTGTTGATGATGACCACGTCGTAGCCGATGCGGCGGAGGGTCCAGACGCAGTGGACCGAGGAATAGTCAAACTCGATGCCCTGGCCGATGCGGATCGGGCCGGAACCGAGCACGATGACCACCGGACGGCCGGAACGCTGGAGGGAACGGGATTCGCAGGCCTCATCGGTACAGGAATAGAAATAGGGCGTTTCGGCGGCAAACTCCGCGCCGCAGGTATCGACCATCTTGTAGCTGAAGGCCCAGCCGGGTACCTCCTTCGCCCCGGAGATGCGTTTGATGGCCGCGTCCGGGTATCCCAGCTGCTTGAGACGGGCATAATCGCCTGCCTGCAGCCCGGTCCGGGCGATCCGGTTTTCCAGATCCGCCATGGCCTTCAGCCGGAAAAGGAAGAAGCGGTCGATCTTCGTGATGGCGAAGACTTCCTCGACGTCCAGACCCTGCTTCAGGGCCTCAAAGACGGTAAAAAGCCTGTGGTCGTCCTGCAGGGCGAGGCGGGAGCGGATATCCGCATCCGAAAGGGGAGCGGCATTCAGCGTATCCAGGGAGATCTCCGCGCCGCGGACGGCCTTCATCAGGGCTTCCTCGAAGCGCTGGCCGATGGCCATGACTTCTCCGGTCGCCTTCATCTGGGTGCCGAGCCGGCGGGAGGAACCGTGGAACTTGTCAAAGGGCCACTTGGGGAACTTGACGACAACATAGTCCAGCGCGGGCTCGAAGCAGGCGCAGGTCTTGCCGGTGATATCGTTGGGGATCTCATCCAGGGAATATCCCAGGGCGATCCGCGTGGTGATCTTCGCGATGGGGTAGCCGGTGGCCTTGCTGGCCAGGGCGGAGGAACGGCTGACCCGCGGATTGACCTCGATCACCGCATATTCGAAGGAATCCGGGTTCAGGGCGAACTGGCAGTTGCATCCGCCGACGATGCCGATGGCGGAGATGATGTCCAGCGAGGCGGAGCGGAGCATCTGATACTCCTTGTCCGAAAGGGTCAGCGCCGGGGCGACGACCACGCTGTCGCCGGTATGGATGCCGACGGGGTCCACGTTTTCCATCGAGCAGACGGCGATGACGTTGCCCAGGGCATCCCGCATCGTTTCAAACTCGATTTCCTTCCACCCGGCGATGCACTTTTCCACGAGGATCTGGGTGATCGGGGAGGCATCGAGGCCGGTGCGGGCGATCTGGTGCATCTCTTCGACATTGTTCGCAATGCCGCCGCCGCTGCCGCCGAGGGTATAGGCGGGGCGGATGATGACCGGATAACCGATCTCATCCGCGGCGGCGAGGGCTTCCTCCATCGTGGTGGCGATGCCGGAGGGCACGCAGGGCTGACCGATGGACAGCATCGTCTCCCGGAACTTTTCCCGGTCCTCCGCCTTTTCAATCGCTTCGATCGGGGAACCGAGGAGGCGGACGCCGTTCCGCTCCAGGGTACCGTCCTTCTGCAGCTGCATGGCGAGGGTCAGCGCCGTCTGTCCGCCGAGGCCGGCGAGCAGCCCGTCCGGCTTTTCCGCCTCAATGATCCGGCGGAGCGTCGGCACATCCAGCGGCTCCAGGTAGATTTCATCCGCCAGGTGCTGATCGGTCATGATCGTGGCCGGGTTCGAATTGACGAGCACCACATTGACGCCCTCCTGACGGAGGACGCGGCAGGCCTGGGCGCCGGCATAGTCAAACTCCGCCGCCTGGCCGATGACGATCGGACCGGATCCGATCACGAGCACCTTGCGAATGGATGTATCCTTAGGCATGCGCTTTCCCTCCCATCATCTCAATGAACCGATCGAAGAGGAACGCGGTATCCCGGGGGCCGGAAGCGGCTTCCGGGTGGAACTGAACGGTGAAGCAGCGCAGGTCCGGATAGGAAATGCCTTCGTTGCTTCCGTCATTGGCATTGGTAAAGGACACCTGGCCTTTGCCCTCCAGGGAGGAGGCGATCACGGCATAGCCGTGGTTCTGGCTGGTGATATAGGTGCGGCCGGAAACGTGATCCCGCACGGGCTGATTCCCGCCGCGGTGGCCGTATTTGAGGCGCTCGGTGTCGCCGCCCATGGCCAGGGCGGTCAGCTGATGGCCGAGGCAGATGCCGAAGACGGGCTTTTTTCCCAGCATCTTCCGGATCTCCGCGATGGCCGCGGTATTCTCCTTCGGGTCGCCGGGGCCGTTGGACAGCATGATGCCGTCCGGATCCGCGGAAAGCACCTCCTCCGCGGGGGTATCGGCCGGAAAGGCCGTGACCGTGCAGCCGCGCAGCTGCAGGCTGCGCAGGATATTCCGCTTGGCGCCGTAGTCCATCAGCGCGACGCGGTATTTTTCCGCCCCTTCGGCGGGGTAAACCTGCTTTTCCGCCCGGGTGACGGAGGCGACGGCGCGGTCGACCCGGAAGGCGCGGATGGCGGAGAGGTCCGCGGGGACCTCATCGCAGATCATCGCGTTCATGACGCCCTCCTCCCGCGTGATCCGGACGATCTCCCGGGTATCCACGCCGCACAGGCCGGGAATGCCATGGGCGGAGAGATACGTCTGCAGCGGGGCGGAGGAACGGAAATTGGACGGGGTTTCGCACAGCTCCCGGACGATATAGCCGAACAGCGCGCTCTTTCCCTCAAAATCCTCCTCGATGACGCCGTAATTGCCGATCAGCGGGAAGGACTGGGTTACGATCTGGCCGTAATAGCTCGGATCGGTCAGGGTTTCCAGATAGCCCTCCATGCCGGTGGTGAAGACCAGCTCGCCGATCCGGTCCACCGGGGCACCGATCCTTTTGCCGGAAAAGACTTTACCGTTTGCAAGTACCAGATACGCCATAGTATCCTCCTGATTAATCGCCGCAGCTTTCCCGGATCACTTCGGCGGCCTTTTCCAGCACGGAATCCGGAATATTGAGGGCGGGGAGCAGACGGACCTTATCCTTGGCCGTAAGGCACAGGACGCCCTTTTGCATGCAGGCGGAGACGACCTCGCCGGCAGGCTTTGCCGTTTTCAGACCCAGCATCAGTCCCATGCCGGTAACGGACTCGATGCCCGGAGCGCCTTCGAGCAGGCTCCGGAGCAGATCCCCCTTGCGCGCCACTTCCGCGAGGAAATCATCCGTGAGCCGGGAAACCACGGAAACGGCCGCGGCCGCGGCCACCGGATTGCCGCCGAAGGTGGAGCCGTGATCGCCGAAGGAGAGCACGTTTTCCACGCGCTCGCCCAGCAGGCACGCGCCCATGGGCAGGCCGCCGGCCAGTCCCTTGGCGGTGGACACCACGTCGGGATGCAGCCCGTAGTTCATATAGGCATACATTTTTCCGGTGCGGCCGTTGCCGGTCTGCACCTCGTCGATCATCAGGAGCACATCATGCTTCCGGCAGATGGCTTCCACGTCCTTCGCAAAGGCGGGGTCGAGCGGGATCACGCCGCCTTCCCCCTGGACGCATTCCAGGAGGATTGCGGCCACGCGGCCGGACTGACACAGGGCTTCAAAGGCCGCGGCATCCCCGGCGCCGATATGCGCAAAGCCCGGGGTCAGGGGCTGGAACAGCTCATGATAATGATCCTGTCCGGTGGCGGCCAGGGTCGTCAGCGTGCGGCCATGGAAGCTGTTCTTCAGCGTGACAACGGTGGAGGCCTCCGGCCCCTTCCGCTCCGCCGCCCACTTCCGGGCCACCTTGATGGCGCACTCGTTGGCCTCGGCACCGGAATTGCCGAAGAAGACCTTCTTCATGCCGGTTTTTTCGCACAGCAGCTGCGCCAGGCGCGCGCAGGGCGCCGTATAGTACAGGTTTGACATGTGCTGGACGGAATGAATCTGCTTTTCCACCGCCTGGATCCATTCCTCATCCGCCACGCCGAAGGAGGTCACGGCGATGCCGGAACCCATGTCGATGTATTCCCTGCCGTTGACATCCTGAACGACAGAACCCTTTCCGGAAACGATCTCCACCGGGAAACGTTTATATGTACCGGCCACATAGGCCTGATCCAGCTCAAAGGTATTCATCCCTGTACCTCCCTCAGATGATATTATTCCCAACCGGCCTGCCGGTCCTCGAACTTCGGCGCGGAATGCGTGAAGCGGGTGCCGGCACCCTCGTCGGTCAGCAGCTCCATGAGGATCGAGTGGGGAACGCGGCCGTCCATGATGACCACGTTTTTGACGCCTCTGGACAGCGCAGTCGCGCAGCATTCCACCTTCGGAATCATGCCGCCGGACACGACGCCGCTCTCCCGGAGGGCGGGCAGGTCGTCCGTCGTGATCTCCGGAATCAGGGTGGAGGGATCCTTCGGGTCCCGCAGCACGCCGGCGATATCCGTCATCATGATCAGCGTCTGCGCCTTCAGCGCGCCGGCGACATAGGCCGCGGCGGTATCGCCGTTGATGTTGTAGGCGTTGCCCTGCTTGTCGCAGCCGACGGTGGAGACGACGGGAATGTATCCGCCGCTGAGCAGATCCGTGACGGGATCGATATGCACCTTCTGGATCTCGCCCACATAGCCCAGGCGCTCATCCTTCACGGTGCACTGGAGCAGCCGGCCGTCCATGCCGGAGAGGCCGACGGCTTTGCCGCCCTTCATCTCCAGCAGGTTGACCAGCGTCTTGTTCACCTTGCCGGCCAGCACCATCTGGACGATATCCATCGTTTCCTTATCGGTCACCCGGAGCCCGTCCACGAACTGCGGCTTTTTGCCCAGCCGGTCCATCAGCTCGTTGATTTCCGGCCCGCCGCCATGGACGAGCACCACGTGCACGCCGATCAGCCAGAGCAGGACGATGTCCTCCATCACCTGCTGCTTGAGCTGCTCGTTGATCATGGCATTGCCGCCGTATTTGACGACGACGACCTTGCCGGTATACTGGCGGATATAGGGGAGGGCGGCAGTCAGCACCTCCGCCCGTTCCATATTGGTCAGGATTTTATCCATGCATTCAAGCTCCTCTTACGAACGGTAGTCACCGTTGATTTTGACATAATCATAGGTCAGGTCGCAGCCCCAGGCGGTGGCCTCCTGATCGCCCATTTTCATATCCGCGAGGAAGCGGATCGCATCCTCCGACATGATGGCGAGGGCCTTTTCCTCGTCGAACGGAAGCACCCGCCCGTCCCGGCAGAAGCACAGGGTTTCGCTCTTTCCCTGCAGGAAGAGATCCACCCGATCCGGATCGAAGAAGGGGCCGGCATAGCCCATGGCGCAGAGAATGCGGCCGCAGTTGGCGTCCTTGCCGTAAACCATCGCCTTGACGAGGCTGGAGGCGACGACGGAGCGGGCGAGGAGGCGGGCGTTTTCCTTCGTATCCGCATGGATGACCTGCATTTCCATCAGGCGGGTGGCGCCCTCGCCGTCCCCGGCCATGCGGATCGCCAGATCCCGGCATACGCTCTCCAGCGCATCCCGGAAGATCAGGTAGCTTTCATTCTCCTCGGTAATCTCCGCGTTGCCGGCCAGGCCGCTGGAGAGCACCAGCAGCGTATCGTTCGTGCTCGTGTCCCCGTCGACGGAGATCATATTGAAGGTATCGGCGGCGACGGTGCGGAGCGCCTTGTCCAGCAGGGCGGGCGCGATGGCGCAGTCCGTGGTGACATATCCGAGCATGGTGGACATGTTCGGGTGAATCATCCCGGAACCCTTGCTCATTCCGCCCAGGCGGACCGTCACATTGCCGGCCCCATCCGCGGCGGGCAGCTCAAACTCCACGGCGAATTCCTTGTTCACGGTATCCGTCGTCATGATGGCGCGGCTGGCGGCGGTGCCCGCCTCCGGGGTGGCGGAGAGCTTCGGCACCATCTGCGCAATGCCGTCGCTGATCCGGTCCAGCGGGATCACCGGACCGATCACGCCCGTGGATCCGACCAGCACCAGCTCCGGCGCGATGCCGAGCAGCCGGCCGGCGGCCTCCGCCGTTTCCCGGCAGAGCCGCAGGCCCTCCGCGCCGGTGGCCGCGTTGGCGATGCCGGCATTGACGACGACGGCCTGGGCCTTTCCCTTCTTCCGGACCACGTCCATATCCCAGCGGACCGGCGCCGCCTTGACCACGTTCGTCGTGAACACGCCGGCGGCCGCGCAGGGCACATCGCAGGCGATCATCGCCATATCCGTCCGGTTCCGGTATTTGATTCCCGCCGCGCAGTCGGCTGCGCGGAAGCCTCTGGCAAAGGTGACTCCGCCGGCAATCTTTTTCATCATTTTCATGCGTCCTCCCCGATAAAGCGGGTAATATTCCTGTCGTTGAGTTCAAAGGTATAGTAGTTCACGTCGGACTTTTCCGTCCAGCCGATCTTGCGCCAGAAGGCGTTGCCGACCTCGTTCCGGGTGAAGGCGATGAGCGAGACCCGGTTGATCCCCATGCGGCGGAGCTCCTGAATACAGGCGGAAACCATCCGCGTGCCGATGCCCTGCCGGCGGAAATCCCGCGCGACGCAGACGTGGTACAGCGCGCCCTGGCGGCCGTCGGACCCGCACAGGATGGAGCCCACGACCCTGTCCCCGACGCGGGCGACGACGCTGGTGGTCGGGTTCCGGCGGATAAAACGCTGAATATCCTCCCGGGAATCGTCCAGGGCACGGATCCCGAAGCCCCGGATCGTCAGCCAAAGGGCATGCACCGCGTCGTAATCCTCTTCCTGCATGGGCAGAATCGTCACTTCATTCATCATTCACCGACCTCGAGTCCTGTTTTTTCATCCAGCCCCATGACGATATTCATGTTCTGGATCGCAGCGCCGGAAGCGCCCTTGCCCAGATTGTCGAACCGGGCAGTCAGCAGCATCCGCTCCGCGTTCCCGAAGACGGAAACCTCCATATCGTCCCTTCCGGCCATAGCGCCGGCGGACAGGAAGCCGCCCTCATCCGGCGAATCGGAAAAGTGCACGAGGCCGGAGAGGTAGTAATCCCGGTAGACCTGGCGGATTTCATCGGGCGAGGCAAAGGTCTCCCGGCGCGTGAGCGGAACGGTGACCTCCATGCCGGCATAATACGGGGCCACGATCGGACAGAAGACCGGCGGATACAGCAGGCAGCAGTTTTTGGCCATCTCCGGAAGATGCTTGTGATTCTGGGAAAGGCCGTACTGGCGCGGCGCATCCAGCAGGGCGGAACGGTCCGCGCCTTCATATTCGGCGATCATCTTTTTGCCGCCGCCGGAATACCCGGTCAGGGAAAAACAGGAAAGGCGCGCGTCGGTGGAGATCAGGCCGGCATCGACCAGGGGAGCGATCAGCGCAATGAACCCGCTGGCATGGCAGCCGGGATTGGCGATCCGCTTCGAGGCGGCGATCCGCTCCCGCATTTCCTTCAGCTCCGGAAAGCCGTAGGTCCATCCGTCCGCCGTGCGGTGGGCGGTCGATGTGTCGATGATCACGGTATCCGGCGACGTCACGAGGGAGACCGCCTCGACGGCAGCGGCGTCGGGCAGGCAGAGAAAAGCAATATCCGACGCGTTCAGTGCGTCGGCCCGGGCAGCGGGATCCTTGCGGACCTCCTCCGGCAGGGTGATCAGGGTCAGATCCTTCCGGCTGCTCAGCCGCTCCCGGATCCGCAGGCCGGTGGTTCCGGCGCTTCCGTCGATGAATATTTTCGTCATAACAAATCCTCAATGATACGCGGATACGGCCCGGGGACGGAACGTTCCCATCAGGGAAAAGCTGCGCTCCGTACGGGCCGATCCATTTGATCCGTTCAGTTTTACTTCTTTTCGTTCGCCGCGTCCACCAGCGCCTGCACCTTGGTGGGCAGGCCGAAGAGCGTGATGAAACCGGCGGAATCCTTCTGGT
This sequence comes from uncultured Clostridia bacterium, assembly GCA_946629635.1. Taxonomy (GTDB): domain Bacteria; phylum Bacillota; class Clostridia; order Christensenellales; family Aristaeellaceae; genus Aristaeella. Next base: position 10,491 of record CAMOYA010000036.1, on the reverse strand, counting down.
TGTAATCGCTGGCGCCGAAGGTGGCGATATCTTCGGAATAGAGGGAATAGTCGCTCCATACGCCGGCCTTGATGATGTTGCCCTTGTACAGCTTCAGCTTCACCTTGCCGGTGACCTTCTCCTGCGTCTTGTCCACGAAGGCGGAAAGCGCTTCCCGCAGCGGGGAGAACCACAGACCGTTGTAGACCAGCTCGGCGAAGGTGATGGACAGCTTCTGCTTCTCATGCATGGTCAGCTTGTCCAGACAGATGGATTCGAGCGTTTCATGCGCCTTGTAGAGAATCGTTCCGCCGGGGGTTTCGTATACGCCGCGGCACTTCATGCCCACCAGCCGGTTCTCCACGATATCGATGATGCCGATGCCGTTCTTTCCGCCCAGCTCGTTGAGTTTGAGGATGATATCCTTCGCGGACATCTTCTGCCCGTCCAGCGCGACGGGGATGCCCTTTTCGAACTCCAGCGTCACATAGGTGGGTTCGTCCGGCGCGTCGAGCGGGGAGACGCCCATTTCCAGGAAGCCGGGCTTTTCATACTGCGGCTCGTTCCCCGTGTCCTCCAGATCCAGACCCTCGTGGCTCAGGTGCCACAGGTTCTTGTCCTTGGAATAATTGGTTTCCCGGGTGATCTTCAGCGGAATGTTGTGCGCCTCGGCATAGTCGATCTCCTCGTCCCGGGACTGGATGGTCCACTCCCGCCAGGGGGCGATGATCGGCATATCCGGCGCGAAGTGCTTCACGGCCAGCTCGAACCGGACCTGGTCATTGCCCTTGCCCGTGCAGCCGTGGCAGATGGCATCGGCGCCTTCCTTCTTCGCGATCTCCACCAGCCCTTTGGCGATGCAGGGACGCGCATGGCTGGTGCCCAGGAGGTAGTCCTCATAGACGGCACCGGCCTTCATCGTCGGGATGATGTAGTTGTCCACATAATCATCCGTCAGATCCAGCACATACAGCTTGGAAGCGCCGGTCTTCAGCGCTTTCTCCTCCAGGCCTTCCAGCTCGTCCGCCTGGCCGACGTTGCCGGACACCGCGATGATCTCCGGGTTGTTGTAGTTCTCCTTCAGCCAGGGGATGATGATCGACGTATCCAGACCGCCGGAATAGGCGAGCACGACCTTTTTAATTTCTTTCTTGTCCATGGGAACCCCTCCTTGATGCATGATTATGCATGGGAATATACACCCGGCAGGACGCCATGTCAAGAGATTTTTCAAAAGAAAAGTTCAGAAAAACCGAGAAAGGACATTATGCAAAATAGATGAATAATCGATGAATATATGCAATATTTATGCACAGATCATCCGGAGACGCCGGGCGCGGAAACCCGCGCGGCCTTCCGGCGCATCCAGTACAGCCAGGGAAGCCCCCAGAGCAGCATGGCGCTCCAGCCGCAGACGCAGGCGAGCCCCACGCCGGTGATCCCCATCGTGGGGACGGTCAGGAGCGTAACGATCACGCGGACGGAAATCTGGGTGATGCTGCCCAGCAGGGATGCGCGCATCGCGCCGAAGCCCCGGTAGCCGCCCTGCAGGCCGTTGGACAGGTGGGGAAGCCAGTAGAAGAAGCCGATGATATCGAAATAGCGGATGCCGGCGGCAACGATGGAGGCATCCTCGCTGAACAGGGACATGAGCGGCGTCCGGAGCAGCAGCACGACCGCGCAGATGCATACGCCGGCGGAAATCTCCAGGAGCATGCCCTTGAGGTAGCCCTCGTTGGAGCGGGAATGGTTCTTGGCGCCTTCGTTCTGCGCCAGGAAGGCGGTGATGGCGACGGAGATGCTGCGGCCGGGCAGGAGGCCGATATCCTCAATCTTCCGGACGGCGCTGAAGGCGGCCGCGGTGGCGACGCCCAGGGTGTTCACGCTGCCCTGGATAATGATGTTGCCGATGGGCTGGCTGCACTGCTGCAGCGCGGTGAAGATCCCGTAGGACAGGGTCTTGCGGGCGAGGGTGCGGTTGATCCCGATCCTCCGCCAGGGAAAGCACAGCTCCGGCACATTCCTGGCCACGTAGCGGATGCACAGCACGGCGCTGACCCCCTGGGCCACGGCGGTGGCGAGAGAGGCGCCGAGCACACCCATCCGGAACCCGGCGACGAGCGCCAGGTCCAGCACGATATTGATCACGCAGGACACGACGAGGTATCGGACGGGCGTCTGCGAATCGCCGATGGAACGAAGCGCTGCGGCATAGATGTTGTACAGGCAGGTAAAGGGCATGCCCAGGAAGATGACGCGCATATAGACGTTGGCATCATGCATGGCCTCGGGCTGCACGTGCATCAGGCGGAAGATCGCGCCGGACAGCGGAATGCCCGCAGCCATGACGAATATGGCAAACAGCAGCCCCATGGCGACCGTGGTGCGGATCTCCTCCTGCAGGTTCTCCCGGTCCCCGGCGCCGAAGAAATTGCCCATCAGCACGGAGGCACCGACGCATACGCCGGAGACCCCGAGAATCAGCAGGGTCATGATCTGGTCACAGGTGCCGACGGCCGCGAGGCTCGCGCTGCCGGCAAAGCGGCCGATCACGATCGTATCCACCATATTATAGGAAAGCTGAAACAGATTCCCCAGCATCAGGGGAATCGAAAAGCGGATCAGCTGCCGGAGAATTCCGCCGTGGGTCATGTCCGTTACGTGATTTGCCAATGAATTCGCCTCCCGGGCGTGCTGCACACGCGCCCTGCCCGCGATGATTGTACAAAAATATCACCGGCAAATCAAGAACGGATTTGAGGAGGGAGGAAATGCAGGCAGGCGGGTTCCGAAAGGGCTGAGTTGCATCTTTGGCGAAAACGGGGTATGATATGCTCTGGTTACGTATGTGCAGAGAGGGGGAAGACCGGTGCTGGAAATGTGCTTTCTGGGAACCGGCGGAACGCTGCCGATTCCGGACCGGGCGCTTTCCTCCCTGTATGTAAGGGAAAACGGAAGAGGGCTGCTGATCGACTGCGGCGAGGGAACGCAGGTGGGCATCCGGAAACTGGGATGGGGATTCCGGAATCTGGACGGGCTTTTGCTGACGCATTTCCACGGGGATCACTGCACCGGGCTGGCCGGGCTGATGCTGAGCCTGGAGAAGGCCGGAAGGGATGAAACCTTCCACATCTGGGGCCCGAAGGGGCTGAAACGGGTGGTGGAAGGCCTTTGTGTGATCGTGCCGCCGCTGAGCTATCCGGTCCTGCTGCACGAGCTGCCTCCGGCGGGGGAAGAGATGGAGATCATCGGGCTGAAGATCCGTGCCTTTCCCGTGGATCACGGCGGCATGCCGTGCTTCGGATTCAGGCTGATGCTGGAGCGGAGCGCAGCCTTCGATCCGGAAAAAGCGAAGGCGCTGGGCGTTCCGGTGCAGGAATGGAAAAGGCTGCAGGACGGGGAAACGCTCCGGGTGGGCGGACGAAAGATCCGGCCGGAGGACGTGACCGGGGAAAAGCGAAAGGGAATCACCGCCGTTTTCTCGACGGATACCCGGCCGTGCGAAACCCTGAGCCGGTATACCCGGGAAGCGGATCTGCTGATCCTCGAGGGCATGTACGGCTCCGAGGAGAAGCTGCCCCAGGCGCTGAAGAATCATCATATGCTGTTCCGGGAGGCGGCGGAGATCGCCCGGGAGGCGGACCCGGCGATGCTGATGCTGACGCATTTCAGCACGAGCGTCGAAGACCCGGAGGAATTCATCCCGGCCGCCCGGGAAGTATTTGAGCGGACGGTCGCGGCCCGGGACGGGCAGATTGTCACCCTGCGGTATCCGCGGGGAGAGGAGAAGGCATGGATCGGTTTGTGCTGAAGGCGCCCTACGCGCCTTCCGGGGATCAGCCCCAGGCCATTGAGGCGCTGGCGGAGGGAATCCGGGACGGGCTGAAGGATCAGATTCTGCTGGGGGTTACCGGCAGCGGAAAAACGTTCACGATGGCTTCGGTGATCGAGAAGGTGCAGAAGCCGACGCTGGTGATCGCGCACAACAAGACGCTGGCGGGCCAGCTGTGCAGCGAACTGCGGGCTTTCTTTCCGGACAGCCGGGTGGAATATTTCGTTTCCTATTATGATTATTATCAGCCGGAGGCATACATCGCCTCCTCCGATACCTATATCGAGAAGGATGCCTCGATCAACGACGAGATCGACCGGCTGCGACATTCCGCCACCGCCGCGCTGCGGGAGCGGAAGGATGTGATCATCGTGGCGTCCGTCAGCTGCATCTATTCCATGGGCGATCCGAGCGAATATGAAGGGCAGATGATCTCCCTGCGGCCGGGGATGGAATACGGCCGCCAGAAGCTGATCCGTGACCTGATCGACATTCAGTATGAACGGAACGACACGGATTTCGAGCGCGGATCCTTCCGGGTGCGGGGGGACGTGATCGAGATTATTCCCGCGGGGGAGAACGAGAAGGCCCTGCGGGTGGAGCTGTTCGGGGACGAGATTGAGCGGATCGCGCAGATTGAGGCGGTCAGCGGCCATGTGCTGGCGACGCTCGAGCACGCGGCACTGTTCCCGGCGACGCATTACGCGACGGATCCCACCCATATGGAGGAGCATATCGCGGAGATCGAAAAGGATCTGGCGGAGCGGATCGCGGAGTTTGAGAAGGAAGGCAGGCTGCTGGAAGCGCAGCGGATCGCCCAGCGGACCCGGTACGACATCGAGATGATGCGGGAGATCGGATACTGCCAGGGGATCGAGAACTATTCCCGATATTTCGACGGGCGCAGGCCCGGGGACGCGCCGTACACGCTGCTGGATTACTTCAAGGACGATTTTCTCGTCATGATTGACGAAAGCCACGTGACCGTGCCCCAGATCCGGGCGATGTACAACGGTGACAGGGCCCGGAAGGACACGCTGGTTTCCTATGGGTTCCGGCTGCCCTCGGCCTATGACAACCGACCGCTTCTGTTCAGCGAATTTGAGGCGCGCATCGGCCAGACGATCTTCGTTTCCGCAACGCCGGGCCCCTACGAGCGGGAGCGGGCGCAGCAGGTGGTGGAGCAGATCATCCGGCCGACGGGACTGCTGGATCCCCAGGTGATTCTGCGCAAGGCGACGGGCCAGGTCGATGACCTGGTCGGGGAGATCCGCCAGGTGACCGAAAAGGGCGGACGGACGCTGGTGACAACGCTGACCAAGCGCATGGCGGAGAGCCTGACGGATTATCTCAAGGAGATGGACATCCGCGTGCGATACCTGCACAGCGATATTCAGACCATCGAGCGGATGGAGCTGCTGCGCGATCTGCGGATGGGCGAATATGATGTGCTGGTGGGCATCAATCTGCTGCGGGAAGGACTGGACCTTCCGGAGGTGGCGCTGGTGGCCATTCTGGATGCGGACAAGGAGGGCTTCCTGCGCAGCGAAACATCCCTGGTGCAGACGATCGGGCGCGCGGCGCGCAACGTGGACGGGCGCGTGATCCTCTATGGCGACACGCTGACGGAAAGCATGGCCAGGGCGGTTTCGGAAACGAACCGGCGCCGGGCCATTCAGGAGGAGTATAACCGGATCCACGGCATTACGCCGGAGAGCGTGCGCAACACGATCCACAGCGTGCTGGAGATTACCAGGCGGGTCGAGGAGACATCCGCCGCGGCGCTCAGCGATGAGGAGAAGGAAGCGCTGATGCGCCAGATCGAGGACGAGATGCTCAGCGCGGCGCAGGGGCTGGAGTTTGAGCGGGCGGCGCAGCTGCGTGACCGGCTGCTGGAGCTTCGCGGGGAGGCCCCCATGAAGGATGACAATCAGCAGAGGCGACACAGACGAAGGGAGAGGACGAGGAAAAGTGAGCACTGAATCCCGCCGCGGAAAGGGAATCGGCATCTATCTGCTGCCCCTTCTGATGGCTTTGCCGTTCGTTGGCGTACTGATTCTGGGCGCCCTGCGATTCGGCCCGACGGTGATGAAAATCATCGGAATCATGATCAAACTGGTGGTGACGGCATGACGGGCGGCAAAAATCCCAGCCGGTTTTCCAGATGCGTGGCATGGCTGCCGGCGCTGATCTTCAGCGCGCTGCTGGCACTCGCGATTCTCGGCGCCGTGATGATGCAGGCACTGACGAGCGAAGAACTGCATGTGCAGACGGCGACGGGGGACGGCGTTGTAGGGCAGCAGATGGAAAGGGTTGAAGCGGAAATCCGGGACCTGGCGGAGGAGTATCATTTCGATGCGGACCGGGTGATTGCGAAGCTTTCCGCGGATGAGCTGCGGGAAACGGACCGGCAGATGGCCGAATGGTGGACGCGGATCGTCCGGGACGGCGTGATGGATGAAACGCCGCGGTGGTCCTCCTCCGAGCTGCGCGCGGAGATCGAAAGCACGGTGGATCCGGCCAGCCTCGAGGCGGATGAAACCGCCGGGGATATCGCCCGGGAAGTCGGCTATTCGCTGGAGAAGACGGTACAGAAAACGCTGATGCCGGTTCGCCGGGCGCTGATCACGATGGGTGTCCGCGTGGTGACGCGGAAGGTGGATCTGCCGGCCATCGTACGGCTGACCGGTCAGCTGCCGCCGGCCGCGATGGCGGTATGCCTGCTGCTGGCAGGCGTGATTGCGCTGCTGCTGGGCAGAAAGATCCGGGTCAGCCTGAAATACTACGGCGCGGCTTTCGCCGGGGCGGGCATTTCCGTGGCGGCGGGGTTCGGCGTGCTCTGCCTGTTCAATATTCCGGGCAGGGTGCGGGAGGCGTCGGAAGGCCTGGCGAATCAGATGTCCAGACTGTCGACGACGATCATGCTGGAAAGCATCGGCGCGGCGGCGGTGCTGCTGGCCGCCGGATATGCATGCCTGGTACTCTATCAGCGCGGAACCGGGAAAAAGAAGACCCGGAACGGGGAACATCCATGAAAAGACAGCGTACGATTCACCGGATTCAGTCGGAGAAGATCCGGGAGCCGCTGCGGCTGGCCGTGGCGGCCGACCTGCACAGCGCGCCTTTTGATGATGTGCTGGAGGACTTTGCGCAGTGCGATGCGGTGCTGCTGCCGGGGGATCTGGTGGACCGGCACCGCCGGGACAACCGGAACGCGGAAAGGTTCCTGCGGGAGGTGCCGGAGATCGTTCCGGTGTTCTATTCCGTCGGCAATCATGAGCGGAAGTACCGCCATGCGGAGGAATACATGCGCCTCGTCCGGGAAAGCAGGGTCACGCTCCTGGACAATGCATCCTGCCTGTTCCGGGGAATCCGCATCGGCGGGCTCAGCAGCCGGCGGGACAAGGTTCCCGACATGGATTTTCTGGACAGGTTTGAGCGGGAGAAGGAATTCAAGCTGCTGCTCTGTCACCATCCGGAGATGTGGCGGGATTACGTCCGGGGCAGGGATATCGACTTCACCCTCTGCGGACATGCCCACGGCGGGCAGATTCAGATCTGCGGACACGGGCTGTATGCGCCGGGACAGGGCCTTTGGCCGAAGCTGACCCACGGGGTGCACGACGGCGGAAAAATGATGATTTCGAGGGGCATGACGAACGGGGCGAAGCCGCGGATTCCGCGGATCGGGAATCCCTGCGAGCTGATTATTCTGGAACTGGGAGGGAAATCGCATGAATGAGGAAGAACTGAAGCTGCTGACGGACTGGCTGGAGAAGAACAAGGACCACGAGCTGAACTTCCTGGAGAAGGAAGCGGTGAAGATGGCGGTGCGGAAGGCGCGAACCGTCGGCGATCTGGTGAAGACGGCCGTGGATCTTCTCAAAAAAGGCTGAACAATTGACAAGGAAAGGCAAAACGGGTATAATCCGTTTACTCTCAGAGAATTTCTGAAACACCTTGACTCCGAGTGCGGCGGCAGGGTGTTTCTTCTATGTGAAAGGAGACCTGAGCCAAATGGCAGAGGAAAAAGGAACGATTCTGACAGAGAGCGGCCTGAAAAAGCTGGAGGAGCAGCTGGACTATCTGATTTCCGTCCGCCGGAACGAGATCAGCGAGCAGATCGCCGTGGCCCGCGGATTCGGGGACCTGAGCGAGAATGCCGAGTATGACGAGGCGAAGAAGGAGCAGGCGAAGGTGGAGGCTGAAATCACCCGCCTGCAGGCGACGATCCGGACCGCGACGGTCGTGGCGGACGATGAGATCACGACGGAGCGCGTTTCCATCGGCACGGTGGTCAAGGTCAAGGACCTCGATGACGGCGAAACCTATGAGTACGCCATCGTCGGCGCCAACGAAGCGGATCCCATGGCCGACAAGATTTCCAACGAAAGCCCCGTCGGCGCGGGCCTGATCGGCGCGAAGAAGAATCAGACCGTGACGATTCAGATTCCGGCCGGCATGCTGAAGTATAAAATCATGTCCATCCGGAAGCTGTAAGAAAAGAGAAGAACCGAAGGAGAACGAACATGGCAGATTACCCCGTAACCCCGCTGACCCCACCGCTGACCGAACAGGAGATCATCCGCCGCCAGAAGCTTCAGAAGCTGCTGGACGCCGGACAGAATCCCTACGAGATTACGAAATATCCGGTGACGCATCACAGCACGGAGATCGTCAGCGGATTTGACGCGCTGGAGGGCCAGGAGGTTTCCATCGCCGGGCGGATGACGAGCCGCCGGGTCATGGGCAAGGCTTCCTTTGCGCACCTGCTGGACGGGGAAGGCGATATCCAGATCTATGTCCGCCGGGAGGATGTGGGCGAGGAATCCTACGCAGCGTTCAAGCAGGACGATATCGGGGACATTCTGGGCGTGAAGGGAACCGTGTTCCGGACGCAGACGGGAGAAATTTCCGTGCATGCGACGGAAGTGACGCTTTTGTGCAAGAGCCTGAAGGTGCTGCCGGAGAAATTCCACGGCCTGGTGGATACGGATCTGCGGTACCGGCAGCGGTATGTGGACATGATCGTGAACCCCGAGGTGCGGGATACCTTCCGCAAGCGCAGCAGGATCATTGCGGCCGTGCGGGAATTCATGGACGGACGGGGATATATCGAGGTGGATACGCCCGTGCTGCACACGCTGGAAATCGGCGCGAGCGCCCGGCCTTTCCGGACGCATCATAACGCGCTGAACCTGGATATGTTCCTGCGGATTGAGACGGAGCTGTATCTGAAGCGGCTGATCGTCGGCGGGTTTGAACGCGTATACGAGGTCGGCCGGATTTTCCGGAACGAAGGCATGGACGCGACCCACAACCCGGAATTCACCTCCGTCGAGAGCTACCAGGCATATGCGGACTATCGCGATATCATGGAGATGGTGGAGCAGCTGTATGAGTTCGTGGCGCTGAAGGCGCTGGGCACCACCGATGTGAACTACCAGGGCCAGGTGATCCACCTGAAGGCACCCTGGAAGCGGATCACCATGGCGGACGCGGTGAAGGAAGCCTGCGGAGAGGACTACAGCGCATGGCAGACGGACGAGGAAGCCCGTGCGATCTGCGAACGGCGCGGCGTCCATGTCGAGAAGGACGCGAAGCGGGGAGACTGCCTGGCGGCGCTGTTTGACGAGTATGTCGAGGCGACGCTGATTCAGCCGACCTTTATCATTGACTACCCGGTGGAGATTTCCCCGCTGGCCAAGAGAAAGCCCGAGAACCCGGACCTGACCGAACGGTTCGAGTTCTTCATCACCGGCCACGAGATGGGCAACGCGTTCAGCGAACTGAATGATCCGGTGGACCAGCGGAAACGGTTCGAGGATCAGGTGGCGCTGCGCGCCTCCCAGGGGATCCACGCCGAGGTGGACGAGGACTTCGTGAACGCCCTGGAGTACGGCATGCCGCCGACCGGCGGCCTGGGCTTCGGCCTGGACCGGCTGATCATGCTGCTGACCGATTCCAGCACCATCCGCGACGTGCTGCTGTTCCCGACGATGAAGCCGATCGGCGGTGGAAACGATGAAAACGGCGGAAGCACCGAGACGGCTGAAAAGGCGGATGCCGCAGCGGCAGAGCCGCCTGCCGCACCGGTCGGGGAGATCGATTTCAGCAAGGTGGAGATCGAGCCGCTCTTCAAGGATTATGTTGATTTTGAGACCTTCAGCAAGTGCGATTTCCGGGCCGTTAAGGTTCTGGAGTGCGAGGCCGTGCCGAAGTCCAAGAAGCTTCTGAAGTTCGTCCTGGACGACGGAACGGATGAAAAGCGCGTGATTTTAAGCGGCATTCATGCATTCTATGAGCCGGAACAGCTCATCGGAAAGACGCTGATCGCGATCACCAACCTGCCGCCCAGACCCATGATGGGCCTGGAGTCCAACGGCATGCTGCTTTCGGCCATCCATCAGGAAGAGGGCGAGGAAAAGCTCAATCTCCTGATGGTGGATCCGCACATCCCGGCAGGCGCGAAGCTCCACTGAGAAAAAAAGATCTATGACCGCAGCCCCGAGGAAACAGTCCCTCATTTTCCGACCGTTTTACAGCTGCGGGGCGTTCTCTGTTCGTGATGATCCCCTAACAGGAAGGGGGAGACTTTGTCCCCCTTCCTGTTGGGATCACCTAACGAAGCTTTTTTTACCTTTTTACATGAACATATATAACAGAAGTAAAGTAAAAAA
>CAMOYA010000035.1 GCA_946629635.1 uncultured Clostridia bacterium | reverse complement strand
GTTCCGGTTCCGGCACAGGTTCGGGTTCGGGAACAGGTTCGGGTTCGGGAACAGGTTCCGGTTCCGGAACGGGTTCCGGTTCGGGATCCGGCTGGGAGACGCCGTAAACGAAAAGCTGCACCTGATCGGAATCCAGCTTGTGGCCGGAGTCGCTGGTGATATGCGCATAAACCGTCCAGCCGTTCATTTCATCCGGCACGTTCTTCAGCGTGACGGTCTTGCCGTTCGGATTGACGACCTTGATCTTTTTGAAAAGCTTTTTCAGATTCTTTGCCGTCGTTTCCTCGCCGGTTTCCGGATTGACAAACCGCCAGGTCAGCCCGTCGACATTGCTGGCCTTGAGGGAAAATTTCACCGTTCTGTTCTGATCCGTCGTTGCGGTTTCCGGCTGCTCCGAAATCACGGGCTTGGCCGCAAAGGCTGTCGCGCACAGCCCGGTGAGCAGACCGCAGACGAGCAGAAAAACAAGAAGCCTCTTCATCAGTTCACCCTCCCGCTTCCGCCTTCAGGCGGAAACAAATTATTAATAATAGTGTAACACATATTATTTAAAAATTCAATTCTCAGCCGGGCTCTGGAGGCTGAAGAGCTTCAGCAGGACCGCTTCCAGGGAGCCTTCCTGGTTCATGCGGCCGGATTTGACCGCGTACTCGGCGTCAAAGCAGATCCGGACCGCTTTCTTCGCCTGCGCATTGGTATACATGGCAGCCTGCCGGGTGTACTGCTCGACGGCGAAGGGGGGCACACCCAGCGCGGAACGGATTTCGTCGCGGGAACGCTTTTCATACTGCATGATGCGAATGTGCTGCAAAAGCCGGAACTGGCGGAGCAGCATGGAGAGCATGTACAGCCGGTCCGTTCCCGCCAGCAGCTGGTTCCGCATCAGCAGGAAGGCACGGCTCTGCTGCCGGGTCACGACCGCGTCCACCATCTGAAAAATCGTGCATTCGGTGGACGGCGTTGCCAGGGAGCGGACATCGTCCGGGCGGATGGCAGGGGCGTCTCCGGCGTAGGAAGCGATCTTGGAAATCTCCCCCAGCAGCATGTTGGCATCGGACCCGCAGGTGAAGATCAGATAATCAGCCGTGCGCTCGTCGCACTCCTTGCCCAGCTCATGAAAGGCATCGGTCACGAAGGTGGTCAGCTCCCGATCCTTCAGCGGGGCAAAGGAGACGATTCCGTTCAGCTTTTTGATGGCCGTATAGATCTTTTTCCGCCCGTCCGGCTTCTTTGTGCAGTAGAAGACCAGTACGGTCGAGGACGGAACGGCCGTCAGATACCCCGCCAGACGGTCATCCGCCTCCGCCCGACCGGTCAGCGCCGGATGATCCCGGACCACGACCAGCCGGCGCTCCGCCATGAAGGGAAGCGTCTCCGAGGCGGCGATCAGCTGATCCGTTTCCGGAGATTCCAGAACGGTTTCGTTCAGCTCTTCGAGCCCTTCAGGGAGCAATGACTGCCTGAGCGCCCGGAGGCTGCGCTGTTTCATGTATTCCTCGTCCCCCTCGAACAGGAGTACGGAGGGAATGCTGTGCTGGGAAATCAGCCTGTCCAGTTCTTTTCGGTCCATGGGTTCTATACACCTCCGCTGGAGGGTCGGGAAGGGAGAAAGGGAACAACGGTATAGCGGCCGGGCTCGAAGACGACGGTAATGGCGCCGCTTTGCGCGGTCGAAAACAGCGCGGTTTCCGCGCCGAGCTTTTCCGCAAAGCGCTGATGGCGGGAGACGGAGCTGCAGCTGAGCAGCACCGTCTGCGGAGAAATGGCGGACAGCGTGGCCGGCAGGGAAGAGGAGGAAGAACCGTGGTGCGCGGCCTTGAGAATATCCGCGGGAACGGCTGAATAAGCCTCATAGGAGCCGGTGATGTCCCCGGCCTGCAGCAGGGAGGTTCCGTGAAGCCGGAGCAGGGAGACAAGCGAGTAATGATTCGCATCCTGATTCGGGCGCGTTTTTCCTTCCTCCGGCCAGAGCACCGTCATGCTTCCCGAAGGAAGCGTGATTTCATCGCCCCTTCCCAGAAAACGGATCTCGGTCCCCGATGCGCGGAGGTCGGAAAGCGCGGAAAGGATATCCTCATGGATCTGCTGGTCGAGTGCTCCGGCAGGAAGATACAGGAGCGGAATCGGAATCTCATCGCGAATAAGCGACAAGAGCCCGCCGGCATGATCCGTATGCAGATGCGTCAGAATCACCGCCTCCGGCACCAGATGCCTGCGCCGGAGAAAGGCGCTGACCACACCGTCATCCAGCCCCGCATCCAGGACGAAGGCATGATCCTGATCCCAGAGAACGGCAGCGTCCGCATTGCCGACGCTGAACTGAATATATTCCGTCTTCCGGTGGGGAAGCGGAATGAGCGAGAAGGCAACCGTGGCGACACCGGCCAGCATCAGGGCGGTCCGGGATTTCCACTTCAGGCGGAACAGAACGGAAACGCCGAAAAGGATCAGCAGAACCCCTGCGACCGTCATCCAGTCCGAGGCCTTTGTCCAGACCGTGATGCCCGGAAGCGCGGAAAGGGCGCGGACGGTACCGGTCAGAAGCTCGGTGGCCGCGCAGCTCGCCCGGCAGAGCAGATCGGAAACGAAGGGAACCGGCAGAAAAAGCAGGGCCACCCAGTCGAGCGCGATCAGCAGGGAAGCATAGGCCATGACCGGGAGATTGATCAGAAAAGCCATCAGGGGAAGCTTCTGATAAAAATACAGCTCCGGGGCCAGAATGCCCAGCTGGGCGCCGAGCATCACGCCGGCGGATTCCCACAGATCGGAGGGAAGCTTCCGGCGGAACGGGTTCACGGCATGAACGGCGGGGCCGAGGACGATGATCCCCAGCACCGCGGAGAAGGACAGGATAAAGGAAACGCCGGTCAGCTGCACGGGGGAGAAGAGCAGCATGACGATGATGACCGCGCTGAGCAGATGAATGCCGATGCGCGGACGGTTCAGCAGGCGTCCGGCCTGACCGGCCAGCAACAGCAGCGATGCGCGGATGACCGGCTGGTTCATGCCGCACAATCCGCAGTAAAAAGTCAGCAGGACGGCATAGAGAATGAACCGGACGGACGGGCGCAGGCGCAGCAGGCGAAACAGCACGGCCAGCATGCCCGTCAGCACGGCGACATGAAAGCCGCTGACGGAAAGAATGTGGGCGATGCCCAGATTCGCAAAGGCGGCGCGGTCCTCGGAAGGAATCAGCAGACGGGTTCCCAGCAGGAAAGCCGCGGTATATCCGCCGGCCTCTTCGCCCATCCGTTCCGTCAGCGCGGCGGAAAGCCGGTGGCGGAGGGCGGCGGTGAAGCCCGGAAAGGAAAAGAAGTCGGGATCGGAAACCGTCAGATCCCCGCTGCCGTACAGCCCGACCGTGATTCCCTGGCGCAGGAGCTCCTCCCGAAAATCATACCCGTCGGGATTGTCGGCCCCGGACGGATGATAAAGGGATGCCTGAAACGATACGGCCCTGCCGGGCTGCAGATCCGCCGGGGGCTCCTCCTCTTCCCGAAGATAAAAGGTCCAGTAGGCTCCGGCGGAAAACTCCCGCCCGTTCAGCGTGACATGGGAAAGGGGAAGGCGAACCTGGCCGAAGCTGCCCCGGCGCACTTCCCCTGTAATCACGCCCTGAACGGCGTAATCCCCCTCCGGCGGCAAAACCGGGTGCCAGGCGAGACTTCCCGCCGCGGTTCCGACGGAGAACACCAGCGCGAGGCAGCCGGCGAACCGAAGCCCGCCGCGGAGAAGCACGATGGCGGCAATCGCCGGAAGACAGGCAACCAGCGGGATCCAGAAGGCTTCCGTGATTCTGCCCAGCAGGATTCCGATGATCAGAAAGGGAACGGCGGAGGGAAGCAGCCACGACCGCAGACGGAGGCTCACAGGTCCAGCACCTCACCCGGGCGGGCCAGGGATACATGAGCATGGTGCATGCGCGCTTCCTGCAGAAGCTGCTCCGGCGGATAGACGGGATTGAAATGCGTCAGCACCACGTGTTCCGCACCCGCCTCTGCGGCGAGCATGGCGGCCCCGGCAGCGGACAGATGCGGCTTCTGCGCGGTCCATTCGCTTTCCGGAAACAGCCCGTCCGCCAGAAGAACCCGGCATCCCCGGTAGAAGGCGGAAAGGCCGGGCAGCGTATTCGTATCCCCGGTGTATCCGAAGGAAACGCCGTCGGATTCGATCCGATATCCCACAGCCGGGACGGGGTGGCGCGCTTCGCCGACGCGGACGGTACAGGAGCCGACGGAGATTTCGTCCCCGGCGGAAACATCCTTCAGACTGAAACGGGGCGAGGCGGCAACGATCCGCCGGATGGCGGAGTCCGGATCCGCCGGCGCGTAAACCGGAAGGGGATGATCCCCCAGCTGATCCAGCCGGTACATCAGCACCGGCAGATCGGCGGCGTGGTCAAAGTGCCAGTGGGTCAGGAAAAGGGCGGAAACGGATTCCGGAGCTGTCTTTGCCGTCAGCCGGGACAGCACGCCGCTGCCCAGATCGAACTGGATCAGCGTCTCTCCGGCCTCCAGCAGGTAGCCGGAGGTGGCGCCGCCGCTCTGCGGAAAAGGTCCGTTGACGCCCAGCATGTGAAGCTTCACTTCAGGCTCAGCTCCTTTACCGTTCCGCCGCAGTCCTCCACGACGTTCGAGATGATATCCAGCGTTCCGGAGACTTCCTCATTGCCCCGGGAAGCGATCCACAGATTCACAGGCTCCCGGCGCTCGGACAGGCAGTCGTACAGCGCATCGGCGTTCATCCCGTAGTAATCCGGCAGGGAAAGCATGGACTTCAGCGCCGCATGAAGATCCCGGGGAGTCGGATAGAGACTGGCATCAAGAAAAATCGTCTGTTGCATGGGACACCTCTCAAGAAAAATAATCGGATACGGATATTATATACCGCGGCCGGTCCGGATGGAAAAGGTCAGCATGAACGCGGCAAAGGCGCTCTCGGCGGCCGCAAAGAAGGAACCGTGGGCATCCGCCGGGAGCACCAGCAGCCGGAGCACAGGCAGTCCTCCGCCGACGCCGATGGAGCACAGGTACTGATACAGGAGAATCAGCAGGATGACGGTGGCGGGAATCCACAGGAGCCAGGCAAAGGGCTCCCGCAGCCGGGTCGCTCCGGCGAGGGGAAGCAGCAGCGCAAGCAGCACCCCCAGCAAAAGACCGATGAACAGGCCGCCGAAGAACCAGCTCAGGCTGAAGAACAGCGGCATCAGCAGGCACAGAACCGCCAGCATCGCCAGCGGCAGCAGGATGACCGTCAGCTTTCGGAGAAACATGTTTTCAGCTCCTTTAATATCTTGCGGTCGGAATCATCCAGCGCGGCGCTTTCCAGCAGATCCGGGCGGAAACGGGCCGTGGCAGCCAGGCTCTCCCTGCGCCTCCAGCTGCGGATCAGCGCGTGATTGCCGGAAAGCAGCACCTCCGGAACGGCCCGCCCGTCCAGCTCCCTCGGGCGGGTATACTGGGGATATTCCAGCAGACCGTCGGAAAAGGACTCTTCCTCCGGGCTCTCTTCGCTTCCCAGCACGCCGGGAATGAAGCGGGCCACGCAGTCCGTCAGCACCATGGCGGCGAGCTCCCCGCCGGTCAGAATATAATCGCCGATGCTGATTTCCTCATCGATGCAGGCGTCCAGCGCGCGCTGGTCCACGCCCTCATAATGGCCGCAGAGCAGAATCAGCTCCTTTTCGGCAGCCAGTTCCCTCGCCAGCGGGGTGGAAAGCTTCCTGCCCCGGGGCCCCAGATAGATCCGGCGCGCGCCGGGCATGGCGGCGGAAACGCTGGCCATGGCATCCATGATCGGCTGCGCCATCATGACCATGCCGGCGCCGCCGCCGAAGGGATAGTCGTCCGTATTCTTATGCTTGCTGCGGGAGAAGGGACGGATGTCCGTCAGGCGGATATCCAGCAGGCCCGTCTCCCGGGCACGGCCCAGAATGCTGGTGGAAAAAACGCTCCCGAACATCTCCGGAAAGATGGTCAGAATATTAATGATCAAGAACGGCCACCTCCGAAAGCCTGTCCGACAGGACAGTGATCCGGCGCGCCGCCGTATCCACGGCGGGGAAGACGGACAGGAGGGCCGGAACCATCATCGTGCCCTCCGGCGTTCTGAAAACCCAGGTGTCCACCGGGCCGTACTGCAGCACGTCATCGAGGACGCCGACCGTGTTTCCGTTTTCATCCACGGCCTCACAGCCGATCAGATCCGCGATCAGATCCGATCCCGCTTCGGGCGCGGCGGCATGGCCCCGGTCGATGTACAGATCCGCCCCGCGGTACTTTTCCGCCCCGTTGGCATCCGTGCAGCCGCCCAGCCGGGCATAAACGAATCCGTCATGAATCCGGGTCACTTCACAGGCAACCGGATCAAAGCCGTTCCCGCTTTTCAGAAACAGCTCCGTCCACCCGGAAAACATATCGATATCCGATGCATAGGAACGGATCTTGCATTCGCCCCGCACGCCCTGCGGCTTGAGTACTGCGCCGATCAGAAGAAAATCCTGCATGCTGAAACAACTCCCCTGAAAAAGCGCGGGACCCGCAACTTCGAATCCCGCGCTTCAATCGCTCGATTACTGAATCTCGACAAAAACAGGCTTGCTGTTTTTCGCCGTAGCCGCCTTTACCACGGCCCGGATGGCCTTGGCGATGCGGCCTTGCTTCCCGATGACCTTGCCCATATCTTCCTCAGCCACATGCAGCTCCAGAATAATGGCTTCCGGCCCTTCGGTCTCAGTGACGCTCACCTGCTCGGGATGTTCCACCAGTGACTGCGCCACAAAGGTAAGAAGTTCTTGCATGGGTACATCCTTTCTTCCTTGCGGACCAGGCAGAGTCACATCACTTCTCCTCAATGGCGCCGGACTTCTTCAGCAGGATCCGGACGGTATCGGTCGGCTGTGCGCCAACGCCGAGCCAGTACTTGGCGCGCTCGTTGTCCACCTTGATTTCGGCGGGCTTGGTCATGGGATCATAATAACCGATCTCTTCGATGAAGCGGCCGTCCCGGGGGCTGCGGATATCAGCGACGACGACACGATAGAAAGGCTTTTTCTTCATTCCCATTCTCTTCAGACGAATTTTGACAGACATTTGGAGTTCCTCCTCAAAAAATAATGAAATAATCTATCGGAAATCATATAACGGGGTATATGAGTCCAATCAGGGAAACGGGGAAATCACATCCCGGGGAAGCGCATGCGCAGACGGCCTTTGCCCTTGGTGTTCATCATCTGCTTCATCATCTGCTGCGCCTGCTCAAACTGGCGGATCAGGGTGTTCACATCCTGGACGGTGGTTCCGGAACCGGCGGCGATCCGCTTCCGGCGGGACGCATTGAGAATGGACGGATCGCGGCGCTCCTTCTTCGTCATGGAACGGATGATGGCTTCCGGCTTCTTCATGGCGTTTTCATCCACGTCGAAATCCTTTCCGCTCATGCCCGGAAGCATGCTCAGCATGCTCTTGATGCCGCCCATCTTCTTCATGCTCTGCATCTGATCCAGGAAGTCTTCGAGCGTCAGCTTGTTGCTGAGCCCCTTGCGGGCGAACTTTTCGGCATCGTGCTCATCGAAGGCCTCCGAGGCCTTGTCAATCAGCGTCAGCACATCGCCCATGCCCAGGATCCGGGAAGCCATCCGGTCCGGATGGAAGGGCTCGATATCGCTGAGCTTTTCACCGATGCCGCTGAACTTGATCGGCTTGCCGGTGACCGCCTTGATCGAGAGGGCCGCGCCGCCGCGGGTGTCGCCGTCCAGCTTGGTCAGAATCACGCCGGTGACATCCAGCTTCTCATCGAAGGCCTTGGCCACGGTGACCGCGTCCTGACCGGTCATCGCGTCAACCGTCAGCAGGATTTCGGAGGGATGAACCGTCTCCTGAATCCGGCGCAGCTCGTCCATCAGGGCTTCGTCGATATGCAGCCGGCCGGCGGTATCGATGATCAGCACATCCCGCTGATAATACCGGGCGTACTCAATGGCTTCCTTAGCGGTTTTAACCGGATCCTGCGTACCCTTTTCAAAGACGGGCACGCCGACCTGGTTCCCTACGACCTGCAGCTGCTTGATCGCGGCCGGGCGGTAGATATCGCAGGCGGCCAGCATCGGCTTTTTCCCCTGCTTGGTCAGATACCCGGCGAGCTTGGCGCACATCGTGGTCTTGCCGGCGCCCTGCAGGCCGCAGAGCATGAACACCGTCGGCACGGAGGGGGACCAGTTCAGCCGGGCGTTGGTGCTGCCCATCAGCTCGGTCATTTCCTCGTTGACAATCTTGATGACCTGCTGGGCCGGCGTGAGGGAATTGATGACTTCCGCGCCGACGCAGCGATCGGTCACCTTCCGGATGAAATCCTTGGCCACGGCGTAGTTCACGTCCGCCTCGAGGAGCGCCATGCGCACCTCGCGCATGCCTTCCTTCACGGCCTGCTCGTTCAGCTTGCCGCGCCCCGTCATCTTCCGGAGAGCGCCCTGCAGTTTTTCACTCAAGCCTTCAAAGGCCATCATTATCCTCCTGATCAAGGGCCAGCAGATCGGAAAGGATCCGCTCGGCCCGGTCGTATTCCTGCTGCCGGAGGGCTTCCAGCGCGGCTTCCAGGCCGGATTCCATCCGGCGGAAACGGGCGGCAACCCCCAGGGAGGCTTCCATGTCATTCAGCCGGGCGGCGGCCCGGGCGATCGTCTCATGCACGGCCTGGCGGGAGATCCCCACCTCCTCGGCAATCTCCCCCAGGGAGAGATCCTCCTCGCAGTGAAGCGAGAGCACGTGACGCTGCTTTTCCGTCAAGAGACCGCCGTAAAAGGCGGAAAGGAAAGCCAGATCCACCTTTTTCCGAAGATCTTCCTTCTCCATTGAGCCAACCCCCGACAGAAACCTGATCTGCATGAAAAACCCGTCAGGGGGAAAACCCTGACGGAGGCATTATACACGTTTTGAATCGGTTGTCAAGGCTTTTTGATTGACAGCGATGAATTTCCGGTCAGTTCGTGATTTCTTCGCCGGTCAGCTTCTTCCATAGCTCCCGGATCGTTTTCTGATTGTCCACGCCGTAGTTCGGGTCGTACTGCTGCGCCTCGGCCATATCCCGGAGAAAATGGACGCAGAGGTGGCCGTCGAAGCCGTTTCCTTTGATATTGCCGGACATATGGGGCATATCATGCGTCGAGCCGATCGTCCAGACGCCGCTGGGGAGCCGGACGTAGACGCCCTTCTGGTTCCAGGTGTTGACGCCGCCGAAGGCCTGCACCATCGCCTCCGTATCCTCCCGGGTCAGCGGCTCACTGTCGCAGTGACGGCCGCGGGAGAGCACCTGCAGCGTCCAGGAAATGCCGGTGGCGGGATCATAGATCAGGAGATGGTCGCCGTTGGACAGGGAGGGCTTGACATCGTTGAACCAGTGAAGCAGGCGGATGGAGCTCTGATCCGGGGCGGCCATCCGGGCCGTGGTGACGGCGGAGGTGGCGGGGCCTTCGGACGGGGAAGCGGAGGAGGAAGAGGCGGATGAAGCGGTAGTGCTGCCAGCCGATGCGCCGGTGCCGGCGAGGGACTCGAGCTTCTTCAGCGTCTTTCTTCCGGCCAGCCCGTCAGCGACCAGACCGTATTTTTTCTGAAAGGCGATGACTGCCTTCTGCGTCTGCTTTCCGAAGGAACCGTCCGCGCGCCCGCTGAGCAGCTTCAGGCTGATCAGCGCCTGCTGCAGCACCTTTACGCGGCTGCCGGAGCTGCCGATGGAGAGCGTCGCGTAATTGCCGGCAAAGAGGGAGCCGGAGGACGCCTGCACGACGGCGGAAGCATCACTGCTGACGGAGCTTTCACCGGAGCTGACGGGCGCGGTCTGGGCAGAGACGGAGCTGTCGCCGGTGCCCTCAGGCACAGCCGGGGCAGGGGATGAGGCGGAAGCATCCGAAGCGGAAGGGGCGGAAGCGGCAGATGTCTGCGCACTGAAAAGCAGGCTCTGGGTCTTTTTGCCGGCGAGCCCGTCCGCCTCCAGCCCTTTGGCTTTCTGGAAGCTCCGGACGGCCTTTTCCGTATTCTTTCCAAATATACCGTCCGCGCCGCCGGAGAGGTATCCCTGGTCGATCAGCGCCTGCTGCAGCTTCCGGACGGCTTCCCCCCGCGAACCGTTATACAGCGTGGAGGCGTCCAGGGCCAGCGCCGGGATGCACAGGCTCACGAGCACGGCGGCAATCATCAGACAGCAGAGGGCCCGGCGCTTGAACATGGATCATTCCTCCTTGATTTCAGGATCGTGTGCATTTTCTTCGGCACAGCGCAAGCATAGCACAATATGTAGAAAATGTAAAGAAAATGTGACAAAACTTAATAAAAGACAAAGAAAGCGGTTTCTGGTATAATCAGCTGAAACGAATGGACGGAGGCAGATCGTTCGATGGGGAAAATTGTGGTGGTTGCGGAAAAGCCCAGTGTCGGCCGGGACATCGCCCGGGTGATCGGGTGCCGGACCTCCGGGGACGGGTGCCTGATCGGCGAGCAGTATATCGTCACCTGGGCGGTGGGCCATCTGGTCACCCTGATGGAGCCGGACGAAATGGACGAAAAACTGAAGAAATGGTCGTTTCAGACGCTGCCCATTCTGCCGGACACCATCCCGCTCAAGGTGATTCCCTCCACGAAGTCGCAATACAGCAAGGTGAAGAAGCTGATCTGCGACAAGGAGACGGATTCGCTGATCTGCGCGACGGATGCCGGGCGGGAGGGGGAGCTGATCTTCCGCTACATCTATGAAAAATCCGGATGCACGAAGCCGTTCCAGCGGCTGTGGATCTCCTCGATGACGGACGAAGCGATCCGGGAAGGGTTCAGCCGAATCCGCCCCGGCCGGGAATATGACGGACTGTACGAGAGCGCCCGCTGCAGAAGCCAGGCGGACTGGCTGGTCGGGATGAACGCCAGCCGGGCTTTCACGCTGAAGTATGACGCACTGCTGAGCGTGGGCCGGGTGCAGACGCCGACGCTGGCGATCCTGGTTCGCAGGCGGCAGGAAATCGAGCAATTCGTTCCGGAAGGATACTGCACGGTGACGGCCGATTTCGGCGATTACCGGGGTATTTATTTTTCGGAAAAGCTGGATCCGGAAACGCATATCAAAACCCGCCCGGATGCGGAGCGGATCGCGGGGGAGACGAAGGGGCAGCGCGGCGAGGTCATCCAGGCGGAGACCAGCCGGAAGCGGGAGCTTCCGCCGCAGCTGTACGACCTGACCAGCCTGCAGCGGGACGCGAACCGGAGCCTGGGCTTCACGGCGGACAAGACGCTGAAGATCGCCCAGAGCCTGTATGAAACCCACAAGGCGCTGACCTATCCGAGAACGGACAGCCGGTATCTTCCGCCGGATATGATTCCCCGGGTGGTTCAGACGATGAAGATGCTCCCGGAATCCTATCAGCAATATGTGGGCGGAGCGCTGCGGGACGGGAAGCTGCCGGTGACCCGCCGGACGGTCGATGCCTCGAAGGTGACGGATCACCATGCGATCATTCCGACGAACCGGAAGGTGGATCCCGCCCGGTTCAGCGAGGATGAGCGAAAGCTGTACGACATGGTGGCCCGGAGGATGCTCGCCGCTTTCTATCCGGCCTGCGAATACGACGCAACAAGGATCGTGACCCGCGTGGGGGAGCACCTGTTCCGCACGAACGGAAAGGTGATCGTTGACAACGGATGGCATGACGTGCCGCCGCTGGAGAACCCGCCCAGGACGCGAAAAAGAAGCGCCGCGGCGGACGAGGAGGAGGAAGGCCCGCTGCCGCAGCTCTCCCTGGGGGACACGCGGACGGTGCGGGACGCGAAGATCCGCGAGGATCAGACCAAGCCGCCCGCGCCGCATACGGACGCCAGCCTGCTGGCGGCCATGGAAACGGCGGGGAAGGACCTGGACGACGAGGAGCTGTCCCGGCAGATGAAGGGCAGCGGCATCGGAACGCCGGCGACCCGGGCGGCGATCATTGAACGCCTGCTGAAGGTCGGCTATGCCGCGCGGAAGGGAAAAACGCTGATGGCGACCGATAAGGGGGTTCAGCTGATCCGCATCATGCCCCCGGAGATCGCGAGCCCGGAGATGACCGGGCGGTGGGAGCTGGCGCTGCACGAGATTACGGACGGCAAGCAGGATGCGGCCCGGTTCATGGACGGGATCCGGAAGATGAGCGCCTTCCTGGTGGACTATGCCCGGAACACGGCGGCTGCGGTCACCTTTCCGGAGGACGAGAAGCGGAAGAAGTTCGGAAAGGGCAGCCGGGGCGCCTCGGGAAAAACGCTGGACGGCACCGTGTGCCCCGTCTGCGGCAAGGGGCAGATGCGGGAGAGCCTCCGGGCATACAACTGTACGGAGGCGGCCTGCGGATGCACCATATGGAAGGATATCCTGGTGCGCGGCAAGGGCCCGATGATGACGGAAAAGCTGCTGCGGCTGCTGCTGGAGAAAAAATCCCTGCAGGGCTCCACGGGGCTGATCACCGTGCAGGAGGGAAGAATCCGGTTCTATCCAGCCGGAAGCGACGTGCCCAGCGTGGACCGGTCGCTGATCTGGGCGAAGGGACAGACGGCCGGGCAGGGAAAATGACAGAATCAAAATCAGAATGGAAATGTGAGAAGCGCAATGAAAAAGATCATGCTTGTATTTGGCACCCGCCCGGAGGCAATCAAAATGTGTCCGCTGGTGCAGGAACTCAAAAAGCGGGAGGGTATCCGCACCGTCGTCTGCGTGACGGGACAGCACCGGTCCATGCTGGACCAGGTGCTGGAGGCCTTTCAGGTGACGCCGGACTATGACCTGGCGATCATGAAGGAGCGGCAGACGCTGTTCGACATCACGGTGCACGTGCTGGAGGGCATCCGCACGGTGCTGGAAAAGGAGAAGCCGGACGTGGTGCTGGTGCACGGGGACACGAGCACAACCTTCGCCGCCGCGCTGGCCTGCTTCTATCTGCAGATCCCGGTCGGCCATGTCGAGGCGGGCCTGCGGACGTACAACCCGCTTTCCCCCTGGCCGGAGGAGTTCAACCGGGAAGCGGTTTCCATCGTCGCCCGGTACAATTTTGCGCCGACCCCGCTGAGCCGGGACAACCTGATCCGGGAGGGGAAGGATCCGAACACGGTCTACGTGACCGGGAACACGGTGATCGACGCGCTGAAGACGACCGTCCGGCCGGATTTCACCCATCCGGATCTGGACTGGGCGCAGGGCAGCCGGCTGGTGCTGCTGACCGCGCACCGGCGGGAGAACCTGGGGAAGCCCATGCACGACATGTTCCGGGCGATCCGGCGGGTGGTCGAAAGCCATCCGGACGTGAAGGTGCTGTATCCGATTCATATGAACCCGCTTGTCCGGGAGACGGCGGCACAGGAGCTGGACGGCTGCGACCGGATCCGGCTGACGGATCCGCTCGACGTGCTGGACTGCCATAACCTGATGGCGCGCAGCTGCCTCATTCTGACGGACAGCGGCGGCATCCAGGAGGAGGCGCCGAGCCTGGGCAAACCGGTGCTGGTGCTGCGGGATACCACGGAGCGGCCGGAGGGCATCGAGGCGGGCACGCTGAAGCTGACCGGGACGAACGAGGAAGTGATCGTCCGCGAGTTCAGCCGCCTGCTGGACGATCCGCAGGCATACGAGCAGATGGCGCACGCCGAAAATCCCTACGGGGACGGGCATGCCTGCGAACGGATCGCGGACATTCTGACGCGCTGAGCGGGCAGCGGGAAAAAGCGGTGCGGGGGGAAGCGGATATGGCCAGCGTCGGAATCATCACCTTTCTTCACAATGAAAACTACGGTTCATCCCTCCAGGCGTACGCGCTGCAGAAGACCGTGGCGGGTCTGGGGTTTGACTGCACCCATCTCAACTACTGTCCGGACCGGGGGGAGAAGATCCGGAACCTGCTTCAGAGCGGAAACAGCCTGAAGCTGATCGCGGACGGGCTGCGCAAGCGCTCCGTTCACGCCGGCCAGCAGGGCGCGCGGGACAAGCGGGAGGCGATCGACGCCTTCTACCGGAAGCACATGAAGCTGACGCCTCCCTGCCGGAACGGGAAGGAGCTGCGCGCTGCCGGCGCGGGCATGGACATCCTGCTGTGCGGCAGCGACCAGATCTGGAATCCCGCGTGGCTGAATCCGGCCTATTTTCTGACCTTTGCGCCGAAGGGGCAGCGAAAGATCGCGTACGCCCCCAGCCTGGGAATTCAGACGCTGCCGAACCCGCGGAAGATCCGGATGATCCGGAAATGGACGGAAGGGTTTGAGGCGATCTCCGTCCGGGAGGAAGAAGGCGCCAAGATCCTGCGGCAGATGACCGGAACGCAGGCGGAGGTCATGCCCGATCCCGTATGCCTGCTGTCCCGGGAGGAGTGGCGCGCCGTCGCCGAACCGGTGGCGGAAGAACCCTTCCTGCTCTGCTATTTTATCGGAGAGAACGCGGCCTACTGGGAGCGCGTCCGGGAGATCAGCCGGGAAACGGGGCTGCCGGTCCGCGTGGCGCCGGTGACCGCGGAGGCCTATCGCTCCGGGTATGAACTGCTGAGCGGCATGGGGCCGGAGCGCTTCCTCGGAGCGGTTCAGTCGGCGGCGCTCCTGTGCACGGACAGCTTTCACGGCCTGGTTTTTGCCACGATCTTCGGCGTCCGGACGGAGCTGCTTAGGCGGTATCGGGAGGAGGACCCGGAAAGCAAAAACAGCCGGGTGGATCATTTCCGCCGGCTGATGGAGAAAAAAAGCCTTCCGCAGCTGCGGGAGGAGGGAAGGGCCTGGCTGGCCCGGGCACTGGAAGGATAAAGAAAAAGCCCGTCTGCAGCACACAGACGGGACTTATTTTTCGCTCAGGGGCTCAGGCCTCTTCGTGAATCTTGGGCAGCGCGCGCTGTACATTGCCGCTGCGCAGGCAACGGGTGCACACGTTCATCCGACGGGCCGTTCCGTTCACCATGACCCGAACACTCTGCACATTGGGTGCCCAGATCCGATGGCTCTTGCGGTTGGAATGGCTGACGTTGTTTCCGTTCAGCGTGCCCTTTTCGCAAACTTCACACAATTTACCCATGGAAATCCTCCTCCTTACTGGAGTGTTACACATCAAGCTTATCTAAGATATCACAACGAAAAGGAAAATGCAAGCGGAAATTTACCCCATTTTGAAGGAAATCTGACAGGCGGTGGAAGTCCTTCTTTCCGCTCATCCGAAAAGCATCTGGCCGAGCCGGGTGACCGGGCTCTGCATGGTGCAGCCGAGGCGGCGCACATGCCAGATGCGTCGGAGCTTGCCCATGGAGCGGGTCGCCAGGTATGCCGAGGTGATCTTCTCTGCTTCCCCGGGAAGGCGTGAGCCATACATCCTGCGGAATACCTGGGTATGCGTATAGGTCAGCTGGATTCTCCGCCGGGCTTCGTCCCGCCGGCTCAGTGCTTCCAGCCCCCGGGCGATCAGCCCTTTGGCGCTGGCCCCGATGGAATTGTCCCCGTGCTGACGGTAGTAGGTCAGCTGGCGCGGAACAAAGCGGATCCGGCCGAAGGCAGCAGCCGTCAGGGCGATGAACCAGTCATGCATGAAAAGATCCCGGGCTTTGCCATACTCCGCGATCAGGGCTGTCAGCGCCCGGTTCATGATCAGCGTGCACCCGGTCACATTGTTCTGCACCAGGAGCGGCGGAAGCGTCACGGCATCCGGATCCCACCCCTGGTGAGCGAAAAAACTGTCCCCGGTGATCTCTCCCGCTTCGTTGGTGATAAAACAGTCAGAGTGGACGAGCAGCGGGGTTTCAGCCCCCCAGCGGGCGGTCTCCTCCGCCAGCGCTTCCTTCAGGAGACGGACCTTGTCCGGGTGCATGCTGTCATCCTGGTCGCACAGCATGACGGCGTCCGCGTCCGCCTGACGGATCAGGGAAAGAAAGTTGCCAGCCGGCCCCAGGTGCTGTCCGGCTTCCCGGCCAAAGGAGACGCGCGGATTCCTGCCGGCGTAGTCGCGGAGCATCTTCATCGTCCCGTCCGTGGATCCGTCGTCCTGGATCAGAAGAAAAAAATCCGGATCGGTCTGCTGATCCATCGATTCCAGCAGATCGGGAAGGTATTTCTCACCGTTGTAGGTGGTGAGCAGGATCTGCGTTTTCACCAGGTGATGCCCCATTTCAGAAAATATTTGCAGACGGAGCGGATCTGGCGCATCCGTCCCCGGAAGGTTCGTGTGTTCTCCCGGGCCCAGCGGTGGGTAATGCACATGTCGGGATGGTATACAATGCTGCCCAGCTTTCTTTCCAGCACGCGGCGGCTCAGATCCGAATCCTCCTGATAAAGGAAGAAACGGGGATCAAAGCCCTGCAGCTGGCGGAAGATCTCCGTCCGGATCAGGAGAAAGCATCCGGTGGCAAACTCGACGGGAACGGGATGGTTGACCTGTGTATCCGCCATGGTGAATTCCTGCCGCCAGCGGCGGAAGATGCCGCCTGCGCTTTCAAAAAGCCCGCTGAGCAGGTAATGCACCGCAATTCGCTTCTTGGGCAGGAACTGCTCGCTGCCGTCCTCATTCAGCACGCGGGGCGTCAGAATCGCGATGGCGGGGTGCTCTTCCATATAGGCGATCATGCGGCTCAGCAGCCCGGGATCGAAAGCCACGTCCGGATTCAGCATCAGATGATATTTGCTGTCCAGAAAGGGAAGCACCGCATTGTTGGCCCGGCCGAAGCCGATGTTTTTCTCCTGGGGCAGCACCTTCACCCCGGGAAACATCCACCGCAGGCGATCGGCGGTCATATCCCCGGGCGAATTGTCACTGAGATACACAGTGACGGCGATATCAGCATTCTGAATGCACCGCAGTGCCTGGATCACTTCATCTCCGCAGTGGTACAGGACAATGCACGCGGAAAGCATGGTCGGCATGGATCGGAACCCCCTCACCGGAGATTTTTTGCTGTCCTCATTTTATAACGCGCCGGATGGTTTGTCCAGCCGCGCGGGAAGCGGACGGAATAAAGAGTAGAAAAAAAAGATATTCGATGTTATACTATGCGATATGGCGGAGCGGTGTCCCGCCCTGATTTGATATGGAAGAGGGTTTTGAGTCTGAGTAGATTTGCGGTATTTGTGGATCTGGAAAACTGCGGAGCCAAGGTCGGCACGCTCAAGAGCATCCTGGAGAAAGTGAAAATCCGGGGCGATATCCTGCTGGGCAAGGTATACGGATATACGGATAAATTCGACGATCTGAAGGAAGTGCTGCTGAGCAACACGTTTACGGTCGTGCCCAGCCTGCGCTACGGCATCAGCCAGAAAAACAATGCGGATATTCAGCTGGTGATCGACGCGCTCGAAGTGGCCTATAAGAACGATTTGATTGACAGCTTCTGCATCGTTTCCGGCGACAGCGACTATGTTCCGCTGGTCGGCCGGCTGAAGAGCATGGGAAAATTCGTGCTGGGCATCAGCCGGAGCGAGGCGGCCAGCAATAT
This sequence comes from uncultured Clostridia bacterium, assembly GCA_946629635.1. Classification (GTDB taxonomy): domain Bacteria; phylum Bacillota; class Clostridia; order Christensenellales; family Aristaeellaceae; genus Aristaeella. The sequence continues at coordinate 1,412 of CAMOYA010000035.1, read as the reverse complement.
ATTCATCAACGCGTGCAACGAGTTTCAGTTCCTTGAGAGCGTCGGAAAGCGGAATGTTGAAAAGCCCAAGAAGCAGAAGGCTGCCGCGGCCAGCGAGGAAATGGCGGACGAGAGCGAGCTGAACAAGCTGCTGACGACGGTGCTGGAAGAGCAGGACAATGACGAGATCTATGCCAGCGAGCTGAAGGGAACGCTGCTCCGGCTGCGGCCGGACTTCAATGAGAAGGCATACGGCTGCGCCACCTTCTACAAGCTGCTCATGAAGCTGTCCAACCGGTTCGGGGATCTGCGGGTGCATAACGACCATTTCGATGTGATGGTCGGGCTGAACAATACCAGCGACAGCGCGGATTCCATTCCGCAGCTGACCCGGGACAACTGGAAGGAAGCCTTTGCCGCGCAGATTCAGGCATATAAGGAAGGCGGATTTGACAGGGTCAACCCGTCGATCCTCAAGGCGGATATCATTACGGCCTACCCGGATTTCAATGAGCGTGCAATCGGGTTCAAGCGTTTTTCAGATGTTATGAAGCAGCTGGAAAAGGATGGACTGGTGGTCATTGAGATGGACGAACAGAAGACCATGCTGATCAAGCTGCTGTAAAGGCAGCGAAGCAGGAGGCTGCACGGAGTGAAGTATCTTCGCAGGGGAATCTGGTTCATCGCCGGAAGGCTGCTGGTCATCTGCCTGGTTCTCGGGCTGATGATCGCGGTGTTCTACTATGCGATGAACCTGACCAACATCCAGATCATCCTGAAGGACGGGATGGCCGGACGCGCTAAATATATCATGGGCATGACGGTGGACCGGAACGATCTGACCCGGCATTTCCAGAGCTCCTGGCTGGACAGCGATGAGGAAATCCTCCGGGCGGCACAGGGAACCTCTCCGTATGCGGACTACAATATTCGCGGAATTGACCACCGGCTGGAAATGGGATATTTCTGGGTCTGGCCGTGGGAAAACACGGTCCGGCTGGAAATCTCCGAGCGGATTCCGAGAATTGACGGCCGCGTCCGGGGGCTGAAGGCGGATGAGGTCATCGCGCGGGACGGAGCGGAGGCGGTATATCCGCCCGCATGGCCGGATGCCACGTACCGGGTGCTGCTGGTGAGGGAAAACGGCCAGTGGAAGATCAAAAGCCTCGCGCTGCAGCGACCGGCGGAATAACGGACGGAAAAGAATCAAAAGACCTGAAAACGCGGTGGAAACCGCGTTTTTTCAGGCTTTCGGGCATCAAAGAAAGAAAAGTGACGAAAATTTTTTAAAAAAATCGAAAAAAAGTGCTTGACAATTGATTCTGAATTTGATATCCTAGGCAAGCTCGCTCGAGAGAAGCGCGAAAGGGCAAAACGAGAGCGGGCAGGCGAACCTTGAAAACGATACAGAGAAGAAACGCGCAATAGTAAGG
>CAMOYA010000034.1 GCA_946629635.1 uncultured Clostridia bacterium | reverse complement strand
TCAGCCCAGCGTCTTCAGGAAGCCGGCGATGGCTTCATCCCGGCAGTTCGGATAGAACAGCTCGGCAAAATGCTCCCCGGCAATCGTCGCCCGGACGAAATCCCTGTCCAGATCCTTCAGAATATCGATCAGCGGACGATAGGTCTTTTCCTTCACGCCATCCAGGATTTTCTTGTTCCGCTGCTCCGGCACCACCCGCTCCTTGGGATAGCCGTTGCCATGGCCGAATCCAAACAGCTGCTGGAAAATCATCTCCAGTTTCAGCTCCGCGCCCCAGCCAAAGTCCTTGGCAAAGGGAAGGGCCACGCAGTTTCCGTCATTGATCTGCGCAAACATGTATCCGTCGGACGGGTCCGTCAGATGACCGCAGATCACGCCCGGGAAGCTGTTGCACGCCAGCATGGCGCCTTCGCCGGTTCCGCAGCCGGTGACCACATAATCCGCCGCCCCGGTGCTCAGCAGAAGGGACGCCAGCAGGCCGCACTGCACATAGGTCAGCTGCGCCTCGTCCTCCGCGGAATACATTCCGTAATTCACCACGGTGTGCCCCATGGGCTCGACCACCTTCCGAAGCGTGGTCTCGATCAGACTGTTCTTGGAAGCCTGGCTGTTTTCATTGATCAGCGCAATACGCATCTTTCATGCCATCCTTTCATACTTGGTTGTCGGTAATAAAATACCATTTTCCGCCGGGAAAAACAAGCGCCTCCGCGCCGACCTGTCCAAAGCCTGCGGGATTGCAGGACCGGCAAAGATTCTTTACAGGTTCTGGAGCGCCATCAGCGCCATGCAGATCAGGAATGTTCCCATGCCCATCATCACAAGGGATACCGGCCATTTTCCGCCCTTGTTGAAGCCATAGAAATCCTCCCATGCCCTTTCCTTCGGCGCGAATCGGATCCGGTAAAGATACAGCGGCCCGTAAAGCAGAACCGGCAGCATTCCCAGCAGGGAAACCGCGAAGCTCATCCCGCGTCTTTCGAGAAAGAGAAATGAGATCAGCGCCAGCAGCGGCGTGATCAGATGCATGAACAGATCCGACCCTTTCAGCAGCTGTCCCAGTCCGCCTTTGCCGATGCTCGGCGCCAGAAACAGGAAGACCGTCAGCATGGTGACCGTCACGGCGGCCGTTCCGATGTATTTGACGAGCCAGGCCATCCTGGCCTGCGGAAACAGGCACATCAGCAGCGCTGCCACCGCGCAGAGAATATTGCTCTGCGTCGTAAAGAACCGCATGGCATAGCAGCCACGCCGGACATCCCACTGCCCGTCCCTGAAAAAGAAGCGGATCACAATGATCGCGGTCACAGCGAAGATGACCGCATTCAGAACAAAAGACATCCTCTCACCTCAGTTCATCCGCGCGCCTCGGGTCCCGGCAGAAGCAGGGCGGCTCCGTGCACGCCGTCCCGTAGGCATAGGCCTTGCCCCGGCCGCCGGATGATCGGTGCACTGAAACATCGTCAGATCCTCCATATCCTTCCGCAGGAGATCAGGCTTTTTCGTCCGCATCCTGCAGGCGGGACACATGATGCACATTGATATGCGGATAGGTCATTTCCACCCGGTTTTCCGCAAACGTCGTATACAGCAGCTCATTCAGCTGATTCCTGACAGACATGTAGTTGTCCGACGCGGTCCAGACCCTGATCCCATAGTTGATCGCAGAGTCCCCGTAGCTGTCCAGCAGGATCATCGGCGCCGGATCCTCCAGAATGCCCTCCGTCCGTGAAACCGCGTCCCGGATCGCCTTCTTCACCTGTTCCGGAGACTGGTGATAGGATGCGGATACGCTGAGGTCCACCCGCCGCCTGCCCGTCTGCGTCACATTGATCACCCGGCCGCCGGAGATGCTGCTGTTGGGAAAGTAAACCACTTTCCCGTCAAACGTCTCCATCACCGTATGCATCATCCGGATTTCCCGGACGGTGCCCGTCATCCCGTCATGCTCAATGACATCCCCGACGTCAAAGGGATGGCTGCCCAGCACAATGAGCCCGCTGGCCAGATTGCCCAGCAGGCCCTGCAGCGCGAGGGAAAGGGCCAGTCCCGCCAGGCTGAGCAGCGCAATAAAGGATGTGACCGGTATGCCGATCGCGTTCAGCGCCGACAGGATCACCACCATATCCAGCAAAACCCGCAGCACGGTCAGCAGGATTGAATGCACGGCCGCCGGCACGTGCGATTTCTTCAGCGCCTTTCGCAGGACATGAAGAAACAGCTTTACCGCGATCAGCCCGATCACCAGAATCGCGGCCGCCTTCAGCCCTGTCTGCCAGTCCACGGATTTCAGAATATCCGTATATCCCTGAATCGTTTCCTGACTCGGTGCGGTTGTCAGCGCATCCATGCTTCTCCTCCTCTGCGTGCCGCGTTCCTATGGTTCCTCTTCCGCCAGCAGCCTGTTCAGGAACCTTTTTCGGTCCCGGACAAACATCTCCGTGATCCGGTAGCTGTCCGTTTCCTCATACTCGATGGGATGGATCCTGCCTGAATCAAAGCTCAGGATCTCCGCGTCCGGCATTCCCAGCAGGATCGGGGAATGCGTCACAATGATGAACTGCGCGTTTCTCTGCACGCAGTGCACGATCTCCAGCATCAGGGTGAGCTGCCTTTGCGGAGACAGCGCCGCCTCCGGCTCATCCAGCAGGTACATCCCGTTCCCGTTGAAATTGTCCTGCGCCACGGCCAGGAAGCTTTCCCCGTGCGACTTTCTGTGATATTCCCGGGATACCTCTGCGTAATCCTCCTCCGCCGTCGCCACATTATAGAAGCTTTCCGCCCTCAGAAAGTATCCCCATCTGGCTTTGGACGGATTGCGGACGAGCCGGATGGCGTCGCACAGCTCGCTGTGGGTGTCCCGCGTGGAAAAATGATAGTTTCGCGTTCCGCCTTCCGGGTTGAAACCGTAGGCAATCGCGATCGCCTCCAGAAGCGTAGACTTTCCGCTGCCGTTTTCTCCGACGAAAAAGGTGATCGGTTTCCGGAACGGCAGGGAGTCCAGATCCCGGATCGCTTCAATATTTCTCAGATAGCTGTCCGGTCTGACCTCGCTCCAGTCGATCGAAAAACCCCGAATATACATACTTCCCTCCTGTGGGCTGCCCTTCGGGGCAGATCACTGCGCCGGTTCAGCATGCTGGGCGATATACAGCTCATATACGTTCGTGACCGTGGCGTTTCCCTGCAGATCCGCATAGATGTATACCAGCGCCCAGTTCGGCACCGGATTCGGAACCACCGGGCGGATCTGGCAGAGAATGCAGTAATTGGTTCCGGCGACAATCTGCCGGCTCAGCAGGGCAACGGGCGTATATTCCGCGCCGACCAGGCCTTCCATCGCCCTGTCAAAAGCCGCCTGCGCATCGTCCGGCAGCTGCCCGGCCTCCGCCGCAGCGGGTTCCCACCCGCCCAGCATCATGGAGCCGGGGCCATCGTCCATGATCAGTCTTTCCGTGACCAGATAATAATGCGCCACGCCATGCCCGACCGTCTCATCGGACCAGCGGGCCTGGAAGTCGTATATCCTGTCCGGCTTCAGCGTAATCGCACCGCCCGTTTTTCCCAGAATGATTTCCGCATTCTCCTGGTGGTCATCGATGTGCTCCTGATCCGCAAAGACCGCAATATCCCACGAAAAGGCGATCAGCTCGTCCGCCGGAATGCCCACCCATTCCACCTGATACGTCCGGTCCTCCGTCAGCAGCACATGATCGAAGGACTCAAAGACGGCGGGATCCGTCGGCGCCATTCCGCAGGCTTCCACGCCCTGCCATTCATCCGTATTCCCCGAAGGATACGTCCAGGAATAGTTCGCTGCGACGGGCGTCTCCGTCACGCCGTCGCAGTCCAGAATGAACGCCGGCGGTGCCGCTTCCGCGCATGCCGCACCTGTCAGAAGCAGTGCTGCGATCAGCATCAGGATCACTTTTGTCATGAAACCGTTCTTCCGTTCCGTCATCATCCGTACCTCCTGTCGTCCGTTCAGTTTTTTTCATGCTCTGTCGGGTTTAGTCTATCACAGAACGCGGGCGCCGGACAAGCCTGCTTCACCCCGGAATCCCGCCGGACTGGCCGCATCCCTGTCCGGTTACTTTCTGAAAACAACCCAGTTATGGGACCAGGGCACCGGAAGCCCGAACAGCGTCACAACCTTTTCCGGTTCAGTTCCGCCAGAGACGGATACCCATACGCGCTTTCCGCGCTCTCCACCGCCCGGATGATCGCCTCGCTGATCATTTCCGCAGCCATCAGACCCACCAGATCCTGATCTGCTTCCACATTCCCGACGGAAAGGGCAAAAATGCTGTCCCCGTCCGCGGAGGTATGCACCGGCCGGATCGCCCTCGCGATTCCGTCATGACCCATGCCGGCAATCTTGCACAGCCGGGTCTTATTGAATTTCGCGTTGGTGATGATCGCAGCCAGGGTGGTATTGCCCGTAAACTTGTTTTCCTTTACCGCGACGGACCGCTTCATATACTCCGACGTGCTGCGCAGGAACCTTCGGTCGTCTGAAAGCAGGCCGGCAATCTGCTTTCCGTTCTTCCAGTCGAACACGTCGCCCAGGGCGTTCACGACAGCGACCGCCCCGACCTGCAGCTCGCCGTGCTGCACCGCGCAGCTTCCGATGCCCGACTTCATACAGGTTTCCATCCCGGCGATTTTCCCGACCGTCGCCCCGCAGCCGGCGCCATGGCAGCCATCCCGGTAGTTGGGATTCCCGAAGGCGATTCGGGCCGCTTCATATCCCATGGCCGCATCGGGCCGAACCTTCGGATCCCCCACGGAAAGGTCATAGATATCCGCCTGAACCACCAGGGGCACCAGCGCATACCCCGTATCGTAACCGTACCCCTTTTCCTCCAGGTACTGCATCACGCCGTTTGCCGCACCAAGGCCGTAGGCACTCCCGCCCGAAAGGACCACCGCATGAACAAACTGGGCCGCCATCAGCGGATTCAGGAGCTGGCTTTCCCGGGATGCGGGACCGCCTCCCCGCACGTCCAGCCCGGCTGCCATTCCGTTTTCAGCGATCAGCACCGTGCAGCCGGTGCCCGCCTTCGCGTTTTCCACCTGGCCGATCCGAACCGGCCGGATTTCTGTGATCGGTATTTCCATACTCGTCTCTCCTTCGGAAGGATTCGCGTTTCCCGGAGAGAGCGGATCCGTCCGATCTTCCGGGGTCAGCGGTTCATCCTGTCGGCATCCCGGATCATCAGAATGTCCAGGGAATATAAGCGGCGATCACGGCAAAAATCACCGCAGGGAGCATATTCGCTACGCTGACCTTTTTCCCCCATACCAGATTCAGTCCCACGCAGAAAATCAGCACGGATCCGATCAGGGAAAGATATGCCACAGCCGGCTCCGTCATGATCGGCGCCACCAGCCGGGCAAGCAGCGTGACCGTTCCTTCAAACAGGATCACCGGTATCGCCGAGAATACGCTTCCCTTTCCCATGGAAGACGTCATGACCGCAACGATGATAAAATCCAGCACGGATTTCACCGCAAGGATGGAATAATCGCCCGAAATGCCGTCCTGCATCGCCCCGACAATGGCCATGGCCCCGATACATACGGTCAGCGAAGTCGTGACAAAAGCGTTCACGAACTGTTTGTCCCCGCTGTTGCCCGATTTCTTTTTCAGCCACTCGCCAAAGCGCTCGATTCCCTTTTCAATCCCGATCAGCTCACCGATGACCGTTCCCAGCGCCAGGCACAGCACCACCAGCATGGACTTCCCGCTGACGATCCTTCCCGCGTCGATCTGCAGCATGCCCTGCATCGCTCCGGCGATCGCAATGAACAGAACGCTGATCCCGCAGACTTTTGTCAGGGCATCCCGCTGCTCCTGATGAATCAGCCTTCCGGTCAGCCTTCCGATCAGCCCGCCCACAATAATGGCTGCACCGTTGATCATCGTTCCCAAGCCTACCATTCAGCATCACCCTGCCCGCATTTCAATTGAACTGAGGAGTATCCTATCATACGGGAGCGTTCCATTGCAAGAGCATGATGCCGCGAGGCATGCGGCTTCCGGGAAGCCGGCAGCCTCCCCTGTACTGACCGATCCTCGCCCGCCCGGTGAAGCATCCGCTCTGTCATTTTCTCCGGCGGGATGATATAATCATCAGCAGAGCAAAAATCAGCCGGCGCATATCCCGGCAAGAGGAGAACAGCCATGAAGCATTTCTATGATCGGTATCTCCCGGATCCTTTTCTGAAAAAGGACGGCAGCAGAATCACCCATCCTTCCGAATGGCCTGAACAGGTCGCCCGGATACGGGAACTCGCTTCAGAAAACATGTACGGCATATGGCCGGAGAAGCCCCGGACCCTGAACGCTGTCCTGTGCGAAAGCCAGGATGCATACTTCGGAAAAGCAAAAAGGGATTTCATCACGCTGACGGTGGACGATCAGTATCCCATGTCCGTCCAATACATCCGGCCCGCCAGCTCCGGGATCCACCCCGTCATTGTGTTCAACACCAACCGGATGAGCATGCGTTCCCCCTATGAGTACGAAGCCGTGATCACCGCCGGCTACGGAATCGTTTCGTTCGACCGCGAAATGATCCGGCCCGATCTGCAGATGGCAAAGCACGGCCATTATGAAGAGGACGCCCTCAGCCGAAGCTATCCGCCCCTTCCCTGCGGGGATATCATGGCCTGGGCATGGGGGCATTCCGTCATTGCTGACTGGCTGAAGACGCTTGAGGACACCGGCGACCTGATCTGCACGGGCCACTCCCGCGGCGGAAAGGCCGCCCTCTGCGCCGGCATATATGATGACCGGTTCCAGGTCACCGCGCCCATCGGGTCGGGCTGCGGCGGTCTTGGCTGCGCCCGCTTCAGCGGGACGCTCGCACTGGACCGGCAGGATGAAACCAAATGCGAAACGATCGGACGCATGGCCCATGTTTTCCCCACCTGGATGAACGAACAGTATGCATCCTTCGGAACACAGTCCGCTCCGTATCCCATCGGAGATGAGGTGAATTCATTCCCGCTGGACGCCCATATGCTTCGTGCCGCCTGCGCGCCAAGAGCCGTTTTCAATTCCGAAGGGACAGAGGATTTCTGGGCCAATTCATTCGGCACCCAGCTGTGCCGGGATGCCGCGCAGAAGGTATACGATTTCCTGGGCGTTCCGGACCGGAATGTTTTTCATATCCGGCCGGGGATTCATGACTTTAACCGTGAGGACTGGGCAGCCCTCATCGATTTCTGCGACATCGTTCTGCACCGCGAGCGGAAGCTTCCGCACGCGGACGGCAACCGCGGGCCCTATGTCATCGATGTCCGGAAATACGCCCCTTGGGCGGAATAATCAGCGGAGCCCGCATCCGCATGCATCACAGGTAACTTCCTGCGCCGCGCTTTCTGTTCAGCAGGTATCCCGCGCCTCCGCCGATCAGGCCGCCGAGGATATGGGAAAGATTGGATACGTTGTCCCGCACGGTCACCGCATCCCAGACCTGCTGCCCCAGATAGATCAGCGCGACCAGAATAAACGTCAGCGGAATTTCTCCCTCTCTGAATCCCGTGAAGGACGTCAGCAGGATAAACGCAAAAACCACGCCGCTGGCGCCAAGCAGAATCGTCCGGGGAAACAGCAGATTATGGATGAGACCGGTGATCAGCGCCGTGACCAGAATCACCACCAGCAGATTTTTCCATCCGTATTTTTCTTCAAGGGCCGGTCCCAGGAGAAGAATATAGGCCATGTTGCCCATCAGATGAGCCAGCCCCGCATGCCCGAGCACATGCGTAAACAGCCGCACATACATCAGCGGGTCGCTGAATGGCGCGCTGTGCGTTGAAAACAGCAACGCGGTACTGGATTCCCCGGTCAGTGCTCCGAGCAGCGTAACGGCTGCGCATGCCAGTGCAAATCCGAGCACCAGCGGAGAGTTGAAGGTGATTTTCAGCTTCTGCATAAGCTCCCCACTCCTTCCGGGATTCGTCCGTTCTTCCTTACCTGCGGATAAACCTTTCGTCTTCCGTATTCGCTTCGGCACTCACATACCGTTCCACCGTCATATGGAGATCATACCTGTCACGCATCCCGGCGATGGTTTTCATCATGGGGCTTGCGTGATGCGTATCGATTGCCGCCTGATCGGACCAGCTGTCGATCAGCAGAACCGTCTCCGGATCATCCATGGGCAGGTAATACTCATAGCGGAGGTTCCCGGGTTCCTTCCTGATTGCCGCCACGGTTCCGGAGCGGATCATCTCCTCGGCAAAAGCACGGGCAGACCCATTTGTTCCCGTATATCTGATATTGACTGTAATCATCACGTCTCACCGCTCATTCATTCTGACCGTAATCCGGCCGCACCTTCAGGCCCGGCCGGACACGTCTCCGTTCTGCCAGCGTTTGCCGGCGGAGATCCGGTCTCACACCGGATGTCCGCCGGCAAACAGTCCGGCGCACTGCTTCATTCGCTCCGATACCTTCACGCCAAAGGGGCATCTTTCCTCGCAGCCCCGGCAGCCGATACATTCATCCGCATGATGATCGAGCGAACGGTAATGCTCCCGGATCGATTCCGGCACCTGCGGCTGCATCACCGCCAGGTCGTACAGCTTATTGACCATCGCAATATCGATCTGCGCAGGGCACGGTTTGCAGTGGCCGCAATATGTGCATTCACCGCCTGCGAACTGATGCTTCGGCGCGCTGCTCAGCACGCTGGCATAGTCCTTTTCCGACTGATCCGCCGCTTCATACGCCACCGCGTCATCCACCTGTTCCTTCGAATCGTATCCGCACAGGACGGAGGCTACGCCCGGCTTCGTCAGGCAGTAATGAATGCACTGAACCGCGGTCATCGCCACCCCGAAGGGAGAGCGCTGCGCATCAAACAGGCGGCCTCCCGCAAAGGGCTTCATGCAGGTCAGCCCCACATCATGCTGCTCGCACACCCGGTACATCTCCGCCCTGACCGGATCCACGCCGTCCAGATCCTCCGCATACCTGTCCACCGCAAACAGATTGTCCAGATCATCCGTCGGCGGCATCAGGTCAAATGCCGGATTCACGCTGAAAAGGATCATCTCCACCAGGCCGCTTTCCGCCGCCTTCCTGGCGATGATGGGATTGTGCGTTGAAAGCCCGAGATGACGGATGGTTCCCTTCGCCTTCAGCTCCATCACATAGTCCAGATACGCTCCCGGCACACCTGTTTCCCAGTCCTTTTCCAGATCCACGTAATGGATCATCCCCAGATCGATATAGTCCGTCCCCAGTCGGGACAGCAGATCTTCAAAGGCAATTCTGCACTGCTCCACGTCCCGCGTCCGCGTATACTGTCCGTTCTGATACGTGGATCCCACATGGCCCTGAATATACCACTCCTCCCGGCATCCGGCGATTCCCTTTCCGATAATGTCCCGGGATTTGGGATCCGGCATCCAGCAGTCGATGATATTGACGCCCAGGCTGTGCGCATACCGGATCAGCTCCACGGACTCCGCCTCAGGATGCCGTTCCAGCCATTCTCCTCCGAATCCGATTTCACTGACCATCAGGTCGGTTTTTCCGAGTCTTCTGTATTGCATGGCGCTTTCCTCCTTGATCTGTCAGCATGTTCTGCCGGATTGCACATTTCAAAAAGCGGGCAGCACGATCTTCATGCGCCGCTCTGCCAAAGCGAGATCTGCGTTTCCGGATCCATCGGATCGGGCACGAACCGTTTTCCGTTCCTGACAGGAAAATTATAGCAAATCTTCCCAGGTCTGACAACATCCCGGCTTCCGCCATGCCGAAGCGCACCAACGCCTCCCGATTTCCGGGAGGCGTTGGTGCGCAGGGGGTTCAGGGCATTATGCTTTCCTTTTCCGGCCCGCATCATCGGGTCAGACGACGCCGCCTTCCACCACCAGGGCGTCCGCGTCCGCGTTTTCGCCATAGGTTTCCCGCAGGGTCGCCTCATAATCCGCATGGAAGAAGTTTTCCTCTCCCAGCTTCACGATTTCATCATTGATCCATGCCAGCAGCGTTTCATTGCCTTTGGATACGGCGGGATTGATGGTGTCCAGATCTCCCAGGGACTCAATTCCCACGGAGAAACCGGGGTTTTCAATCGCCCATGCCAGCACTTCCGTATTGTCGGTGGACAGTCCGTCTCCCCGGCCGTCCAGCAGTCCCAGATACGCATCCGTATAGGAATCATACTTGACCAGCTGCACATCGGGATAATTCTTCTCGAAATAGGTTTCCGCCGTCGTACCCTTGGAGACGATCAGCTTTTTCCCCTTCAGCTGCTCCACATCGGTGATCAGCGCGTTCTCCGGGCTGACCACGCCCAGCGCCACCTTCATGTAGGGCTTCGCAAAATCCACCTGTTCCGCGCGCTCCGCCGTGTAGGTAAAGTTGGCGAGAATCACGTCCACCTTGAAGCTCTGCAGGAATTCAATTCTGTTCGGCGCATCCACCGCCACGATCTCCAGCTCAACGCCCAGGTCCTCCGCCAGGCGGCGCGCCAGATAAACATCGTAGCCCTGGAATTCACCGTTTTCATCCACATAGCCAAAGGGCTTCTTGTCATGGAAAAGACCGATGACGATTTTGCCGCTTTCCTTCACCTCATCCAGGGTGCGGAAGCCGTCAGCCATCGCGGCGGAAGCCAGAACCAGTACCAGAGCCAGCGTCAGAGCAATCACTTTCACAAACCGTTTCATTGTCATAATCCTTCTTTCTTTTATGATTTCTTCGATATATTTTCCGGAACCGTCTGCCTGTTCACATTCGTCCATGCACCGTTCTCCGGCATCGGTCCCTTGCACTGATAAAGCGATTTTTCACACTTTTCCCTTCCTTCCGCAAAAATAAAAGGAGCCGTTCCCGCATCTGAGGTCCGACTCCTGATTCACCCGTGTTCCCCCGTGCGCGGTCAGCGCAAACAGGGCTCCGGCAGAGACGGACACCCGAACCGACACATACACATCATCATACGCTTCATGGTTTCCGTCTCTCCTTTCTCCTACTCTTTCAGTAGGTTTACTGCATTATAGCCCCAGCTGCGGATCATTGCAACCCTCCGCGCTGTATTGAAATTGTTTTTTGGATTTCAGCGCATCGTGTCCCCTTTTTTCCGGGCGGAGGCATAGGTGAAGCTCTGCAGGAACTGGCGGGCCCTGTCGGTCTGCGGTTCCCGGAAGAATTCTCCCGGCCTGCCTTCTTCAACGATCTGGCCTTCCTCCATGAACAGGACCCGGTCCGCCACCGCCTCCGCGAAGCGCATCTCATGAGTCACGATCGCCATGGTCATTCCCTGTTCCGCCAGATCGATCACCACGTTCAGCACCTCAGAAACCATTTCCGGATCCAGCGCTGCGGTAATCTCATCCAGCAGCAGCATTTCCGGATGCATCAGCATGGCCCGCACAAGGGCTACGCGCTGCTTCTGGCCGCCGGACAGCGTACGGGGAAGGGCCTGTGCCTTCTCCGCCAGGCCAACCCGCCGGAGCATCTCCATGGCCTCCGCCTCCGCGTCCTCCCGGGAACGCTTCAGGGCTTTGGTCGGGCCCAGCAGCAGGTTGTCCATCACCTTCATATGCGGAAACAGGTCATAGCTCTGGAAAACCATGCCGATCTTCTGCCGCACGAGGTGCATGTCTTTCCCCGGGTCCGAGATCTTCTCGTCCCGAAGCCAGATTTCGCCCCGGTCGATCTTCTCCAGCCCGTTGATGCAGCGAAGCAGCGTGCTCTTTCCGCAGCCGCTCGGCCCAATGATCACGACAACCTCACCCTCATGAATATCCAGGCTGACGCCCCTGAGGACTCCGGTGCCGTCAAATGCCTTGCAGATCTCCTTCACTCGCAGGATCTGTTCCATCTTCATTTCCGTGCCGCTGCGGCTGCGGCGCATGCAGTTCCGGAAAGTTCGCCGCATGATTGAACTTTTCCGTTCACCTCAGGCGTTCTCCCATTTCCTTTCGAGCCGGGAGGCAGCCAGCGAAATCGGCCAGCAGACCAGAAAATACAGCAGGAAGACCGTCCCGTATACCCAGAAGGCAGCTGACGGCTCCCGGTAAAACTGGCCGATAATCTGCTGTCCGACCTTGAGCACCTCCGTCACGTTGATCATCTTCACCAGCGCCGTGGTTTTGATGATCCGGGTGGAAAGATTGATCGTCTGGGGCAGCAGGCGCCGCGCCGTCTGGGGCAGGAGAATATAGCGGTTGATCTGGGACCGCGTCAGTCCCAGCGCCGCTGCGCTCTCCCGCTGGTGCCTGGGAATTGAAGTCAGCGCGCCGCGGAACAGATCGCCCATTTCCGCCGTTCCCCAGAAGCTGAAAACGATGATCGCGCTGAGTTCCCCTTCCAGGTCCCACCCGAACAGCCTCGCGAAGCCAAAGTAGACCAGATAGAGGAGCACCAGCTGGGGCATGATCCGCACCGTCTCCAGCCACAGCCGGCAGACGCCCCGGGCCGTTCGGCTCCGGCTCATCATGGCAAGGCCAAAGAGCAGTCCCAGCGCAACGGAGATCCCGATGGTGATCAGGGCGATCCGCAGCGTGACCCACAGGCCCAGCAGCAGGCGCTGAAAATTGATTCCCCTAAACAGAATGCTGATTCCCAAATCCTGCATACCGCAGCCTCCTTTCCGTGAAGGTTGCCGCCAGCGAGACGGGCAGCAGCAGCGCCAGATACGCGACGATCAGCATGAACAGCACCTCAATGGTCCGCCCTCCGCTGGTGCGCAGCGTATCCGCCACATTCATCAGATCCATCATCGCCAGCACGGAGAACATGCTGGTTTCCTTGATCAGAAAAATCACATTCGCAAACAGTGCCGGCGCAGCCGTGGCCAGCGCCTGCGGCAGGAGGACGTACCGGATGTTCTGACCCCTTGTCAGCCCCAGGCATTCTCCGGCCTCCCGCTGCGTTTTATCAACGGATTCCAGCCCGCTGCGAAATGCTTCGGACATGTACGCGCCGCCCAGAAAGGTCAGCCCGATGACCGCGCAGGCTTCCGCACTGAGCCGGATGCCCATCCGCGGCAGCCCGGCATACAGGAAGAACAGCTGAACCAGCAGGGGCGTATTCCGCGCCAGCTCGATATACGCATGGGCAATGCTTCTGAGTACAGGAATCCGGAAATAGCGCAGCAGACAGCAGATCAGCCCCAGCACCAGGGAGCAGCCCACGCCGTACAGCCCGAACCGCAGCGTGACCCAGGCGCCGCCCACGTAGTCCGGAACATGGCCGGCGATAAAGGCCCAGTCCATCCGCTCGTCCTCCCTTCCTCCGAAATTGCCCTTCTCCGCAAAGATGGAATCGATATTACTCTTCTTTTCCGAAAAAGTAAAGCACATCTGAAGGATCGTCTCCGGATGTGCTCCTTCCGCAGCGCGGATCATGATTCGGCCGGAATGCCTCAGATTTTCCTTCCCGTCCGCTTCTGGTAATCCTCCAGGGCGGAATGGATCGCCTCCTCCGCCAGGACACTGCAGTGCATTTTGTAGTCCGGCAGGCCATCCAGCGCCTCTGCCACCGCCTTGTTGGTCAGCTGTTTCACCTCGCTCAGGGGCTTCCCCTTAATCATCTCGGTCGCCATGGAGCTGGAGGCGATGGCACTTCCGCAGCCGAAGGTCTCAAACTTCACATCCTGCACCACATCATCCTCGATTTTCAGATACATCTTCATGATATCGCCGCACTTCGCGTTGCCCACTTCCCCGATCCCGTTGGCATCCTCAATCACGCCCACATTGCGCGGATTGCGGAAATGATCCATCACCTTTTCACTGTACAGAGCCATTGTATGTCCCCCTCCTTACAGAATAAACGCTTTCTTTCCCGCCGTCAGATCGCGCCAGATCGGCGAGAATCCGCGCAGATAGCTCACAACTTCCTTCACATTCCGGATGATATTCTCCGCATCCTCCCCGGTGATATCCTCTCCGATGCTCAGCCGCAGGGACCCATGGGCCACGTCATGCACCCGGCCGATCGCCAGCAGCACATGACTCGGATCCAGGGATCCCGACGTACACGCACTGCCGGAGGACGCGCAGATTCCCCGGTCGTCCAGCAGAAGGAGCAGGGATTCCCCCTCGATTCCCTCGAAGCAGAAATTCACGTTTCCGGGCAGCCGGCGGGTTTCATCTCCGTTCAGCGCCGCATGCGGGATCTCCCGGAGGCCGGCGATCAGCCGGTCCCGGATCTTCGTCAGATGCGCGGCATTCCCTTCCATGTTCGCGCAGGCTTCCTTCAGCGCGACCGCCATGGCGGCAATCCCCGGCACATTCTCCGTCCCGGCCCTCTTTCCGCGCTCCTGTGCGCCGCCTTCAATCAGATTTTTCAGGCGGATTCCCTTTCGGGCATACAGGAAGCCCACACCTTTCGGACCGTGAAACTTATGCGCCGAAGCGGAAAGCATATCCACGCCGTCCTCCTCGACGTTCACCGGAATATGCCCCACCGCCTGAACCGCGTCCGTATGAAAAATCACATTCCTTTTCCGGCAGACTGCGCTGATCTCCCGGATCGGCTGAACCGTCCCGATCTCGTTATTGGCGTACATGACCGTCACCAGGCAGGTATCCTCCCGGATCGCTTCCCCGACCTCCTCCGGCACCACCAGCCCGTTTTCATGCACATCCACCAGGGTGACCTCAAAGCCCTCTTCCCTGAGCGCGTCCAGGGTATGCAGAACGGCATGATGCTCGAAGGCCGTGGATACGATATGCATTTTCCCCTGCTTCCTGCCCAGGGCCGCTGCGGAGCGGATCGCCTGGTTATCGGCCTCGCTTCCCCCGGAGGTAAAGATGATTTCCCGCGGAGACGCGCCGATGGCCTCGGCAATGTCTTTCCGCGCCTTCTCCAGCACCTCTTTGGCTTCCTGCCCATGCGCATACAGGCTGGAGGGATTGCCCCAGCTTTCCTTCATCATGGCCACCATGGTATCCATGGCCGCTTCGCTCATTCTCGTCGTTGCTGCGTTATCGGCATAAATCACTGCATAGCTCTCCTTTCCCGAGGCCGTGAAGCCTCCAGGCGGCATTATATTCCCTTTTGCCTACTATGTCAATATGTATATCCGGCAGAAGGAAGCCGCCGGAGCAGTGATCACTCCGGCGGCATTCTTCAGCCCGGGATGATACAGCACGGTTGTGCTGCCTCACGGATCATTCGGTTCACCAGTCCGGAAACTGCTCCCGGAATGTGGAAAAGCAATAGTCTCTCATGACCGGTTCATACACCGCATCGGCATATTCCTCCAGCTTGCCCAGATCATACAGATATTGCAGGACGGTATACCGGTCACGGAAGGTCCGCCCCCGCAGAATGCCATCCCGGAAGCGCCCGGGATCCGTGACCGTAAACGGAATCCGCAGCGATTGCTGGAGCTCCCGGATCCGGTCAAAGGCCGGAAGGTACTTTTCAATCAGGCTCTTCATATGCGCATCGTCCGTTTCCCGGTAAAGCCTGCGGAACAGCTCAATCGCCGTAAAGGTGCCTTCACCCACCTCGATGCCATGAAGGTTGGGAACCTTTCCTTCCTCGACATCCATCACTTCCCACGTCTGGCCGATCATATGCTCCGTTCCGGAGGCCGGGCGGGATGACCCGCAGAACGCGATGCATTCGCCGGACAGGATCAGCCCTTCGCTGGCCGCCCGGATCGCGGCCGCATCCCGTTCATGAAGGCGCGTCGCGGCATTCACGCACTGATCCGTGGCTTTGAGCACCATATCGGCGATCTGTCCGCAGTAGTACTCTCCGTTCCGGTCCCGGCTGATCTCCCAGTCCAGGATGGCGACATATTTGCCGATCATGTCCCCCACCCCGCTGAGCAGCAGCGGATAGGGTGCCCGGGCATTGACGGAGAGATCGATGATGATATGCCGGGCGATGGAGCAGTTGTAGACGATCTTTTTCCGCCCGTTCAGCAGCGGCGCGACCACGGAGGCATAGCCGTCCATGGACGGCGCCGTGCCCACCACGCCATAGGGAATCCCCAGCCGATAGCTGACCATGCGGCACGTGTCATTCAGGGAGCCGGAGCCCACCGCCAGAATATAATCCGGATTCAGGGACCAGGCATTGATGTCATACACTTCCCGGTCGCGCCCCGCTTCCATCAGCACCTTTCCGATGCTTTCGGCATTGGGCAGCGCGGGGAACGGCAGCACCAGCGTATGGGACAGGAGTCCATTCTCCTTCAGAATCTCTTCGACCCGCCGTCCGGCAGCCTGATAGGTGTTTTCATCCGCCACCATAAAGATGCGGCGGTAATCCTTCAGGATCTCCCCCACCTTTTCGATGGCGTGATCCGATATCTCGATCACTTCCGTGGGAATGCTGTGATGGTGCTGGACGCAGGTGCAGTCCATTTCAATCATAATCGCTTTCTCTCCTTCATTCAGCCATATGATGGATGTAGGGCATGTCCGGCAGATCCCCGAACCGGTAAAACCGGCGGGCATTCCGATCCAGAAAAGCCTGCTTTTCCTCCTCGGTCAGGCGCGTTGATTTGCCGATGAAATCCCAGCTCATCCGATAGGTGATGGCCGTCATGGTGCGGGGATAATCCGAACCCCACATCAGCTTTTCCATCCCGCAGATGTCCCTGGCCTCCAGGATCGCCCGGACGGCGGAGGGATACGGATAGAATTCATCGTTGAACAGCCATGTGATTCCGCCGGATTCCACGAAAACATTCGGCAGCCTGGCCAGCCGGATCTGCTCCTGCCACCCCGGCCGCGTCACCATGCCGAAGTGACCGATCGCGATCCGAAGGCGCGGATACTGCTCCGCCATCTCCCGCAGGGATGCGGTCTGAACATCCCCGTCCGCCATATCGATGGCGATGAACAGGTCGCTTCTGTCCGCGGCGGCAAACACCGCCTCGCAGGCCGTCAGGTCCGGATTGGCCAGCCGCCCGCCACAGATCTTGATCCCGTCCACGCCCGCGGTATCCGGCACGCCGTTTTCCTCATACAGGGCGGTGACCCGAAACCGTTCCGGGTTTGCGGACCGAACCTGACGCAGGTACGCATCCTGATTCCCGTCGATGTACTCCTGGGTCACCACGGCGGCCGCCACCTGCGCAAAGTCCATGCAGGAAAGCAGTCTCTCCGCGCTGTTTACGTCATCGGTCATATACGGCGGCAGCATCTGGCGCACCTCCGCGCCAAACTGACTTTTCCCGTTCCCCAGGCCATACACCGGCAGACCGTTCACCCGGCCGCGCTGCTGCCTCCACAGATGAACATGCGCATCAATCATCGTATTCGTCCTTATTCCGCTGTATCCACAAGATCCCTGTTCCAGATCACAGCCGTTTTCATGGGCGCGCCCTTGCAGTATATCCTGTTCTCATAGGCTCCCATGGGATCCGCAATGAATTCGTCCTTCCCGATCAGGCCGACAATTTCGTCATACCGGCTTTCTGCCAGCATGGCAATCGCCTTCTCCATATGATCCTGGCGGAAATTGATCGAGCCGAAGATCAGCTGGTTATGAAACCCGAACGGCATCGAATCAAAGGCGATGCGCGGCCCCAGGGAAAAGGAATTATAGATGCCGTTGCAGCCCAGCGCACCGTATTTCAGGGCGATTTCATGCTCCACAGCCGTCCCGCTGACGCCGATAAAGCAGGTGGCTTTTCCGCCCAGCGCTTCGCAGATCGCCCCGGCGCAGTCCGCCGGATTGTCATAGCCGTTCTGCACGTAGTCCGCCCCGGCCTGTTCCAGTGCGAAGCGGACCTTGGGGCTGTCCGCTTCGCTTCTGCCCACGAACAGAATCTTCGCTCCCGGATGCGCCCGCCGGATCACATCCCCGACGAACATGCCGGTCGTCCCGAGGCCAAAGATGACCGTCCGCTCAAAGATCTCATCCGCAGCGATCTTCCGCGCCGTTTCCGGATCGCAGTGCCGTCTCCGGGCGGTTTGCCGGAACCAGTGCGCGCTTCCCAGATCCTCCATGCGCTCCAGCTGAAACAGCATGCAGGCAAAGGGATCGGGAAACACCATCTTCTTCGCGAACGACAGCGCCAGCTTTCCGTTCCGGACATACCCGTCCGGAATCGGCAGGAGCATATCCGGATGGACATAGATGCCGTCGCAGAACAGCCCGTCCGCCTGATCGCAGCCATATTCAAAATAGGTTTCATCCTCGGTAAAGCGGGTGGGATCCACGCTGTCTCCGCCGCGGATGAGCACAATCGCGAAGCGGTTCTGGTCGGGTACCCATACCACGCCTTCATGCCCGTTAATCAGGCGGTTCTGCCCCGCGGGGAATTTGGGCGTCAGCTCGCCCCTGCGTCCCATTTCCATCAGCTCGTGATCCGTGCCGCAGAAGCCGACAATCACAGGCTGCGCCAGAATGCCTTCCTTCAGCGGCTCTCCCCGCAGCCGCTGGCGGGGCGGATTGATCAGCTCCACCTCTCCGTATCTGAGCGGATGCACCGGATCGTTCTGCAGATATGTGCCGAATGCTTTCATGGTCCCATCCCCTTGCCCGGTGAATCAGTGATTCGCTCTCCACGCCTTGAACGCTTCCAGCTCCGGATCGGAAAGCTTCAGGGCCAGTCCCAGAACAGCCAGATCATCCGCGATGCCGAGCACGGGGATCCGGTCGCTGATCAGGTCATTTCTCTTGAGCAGGTACAGCACGGCGCCCACCAGGCAGGCGATCACCTTCGGGCTGACGACCGTATACTCCTTTTTGATCCACGCCTTGATCATCGCGATCATGGTCGGCAGATTGGAAAGCGTTTCGCCGATGGCGGGCACTTCCTGCAGCTTATTCTCCAGCTGCAGCAGGATTTCATCCACCTTGGAGGGATTCTGGATCACTTCCTGTGCTTCTCCTGCCGCCTTCTCCAGCCATTCCTTCGCCTGATTGATGTCCACGTTCATCCTCTGTTCCTTCCTTTCA
>CAMOYA010000033.1 GCA_946629635.1 uncultured Clostridia bacterium | reverse complement strand
TCTGGAATGCTCCTGCGCCGCGGAAAGGAAAACTCCTGTCAGTGCGACAGGAGTTCATTCTTTGATAGGGTCGGACGGAACCGGGGCCGTTACCGGACGGCTTCGAAGGCCGCATCGAGGGCGGCGATCAGATCCTTTACGTTCTCCGTTCCGATGGACAGGCGGATCGTGTTGGGCTTGATGCCCTGATCGAGCAGCTCCTCATCCGTCAGCTGGCTGTGGGTGGTGGTGTAGGGGTGAATGACCAGGGATTTTACATCCGCCACGTTGGCCAGCAGCGAGAAGATGGCCAGGTTGTCGATGAACTTTCGGGCGGTGGCGCTGTCGCCCTTGATTTCAAAGGTGAAGATGCTGCCGCCGCCGTTGGGGAAATACTTCTGATACAGCGCGTGGCTGGGCTCGGAGGGCAGGGAGGGATGATGGACGGCCTCGACCTGCGGATGCTTCGAGAGATAGTCCACGATCTTCAGCGCGTTTTCCACATGGCGCTCCACCCGGAGGGACAGCGTTTCCAGCCCCTGCAGGAAGATGAAGGCGTGGAACGGGGAGAGCGTGGCGCCGGTATCCCGCAGCAGGATGGCGCGGATATAGGTCACGAAGGCCGCCGGACCGACGGCTTCGGCAAAGGAAACCCCGTGATAGCTGGGATTCGGATCGCTGATCCAGGGATAGCGGCCGGAGGCCTTCCAGTCAAACTTTCCGCTTTCCACGATCACGCCGCCGATGGCCGTCCCGTGGCCGCCGATAAATTTGGTGGCGGAGTGCACAACGATGTCGGCACCGTATTCGATCGGGCGGACCAGGTAGGGCGTGGCAAAGGTGGAGTCGACGACCAGCGGAATCCCGTGGGCATGGGCGACCTTTGCGATCTCTTCGATATCCACGATATTGCTGTTCGGATTCCCGAGCGTTTCAATATACAGGGCCTTCGTGTTCTCCTGAATGGCGGCCTCAAAGCTGCCGGGCTCGTCCGGATCCACAAAGGTGGTGGTGATCCCGTTGGTCAGGGGAAGTGTATGCTCGAGGAGGTTGAAGGTCCCGCCATAGATGGTTTTCGATGCGACGATATGCTCGCCGGACCGGGCCAGCGCCTGAATGGTGTAGGAGATGGCGGCGGCGCCGGAGGCGACGGCCAGGGCCGCGCTGCCGTTTTCCAGGGCGGCGATGCGCGCCTCAAAGACGCTCTGAGTCGGATTGGTCAGCCGGCCGTAGATGTTTCCGGCATCCCGGAGACCGAAGCGGTCGGCGGCGTGGTCGCTGTTGTGGAACACATAGGAGGTGGTGGCGTAAATCGGAACGGCCCGGGCATCGGTGACCGGATCGGCCTGCTCCTGGCCGATATGGAGCTGCTTGGTTTCGAAGGACCAGCTGGCGGAATTCTGAATATCTGACATCTTCAATAACTTCCTTTCCCGACGGATCGGCCCGGACTCGAGCACCCGCCTACTTGGTTGATGGGCGTATTGTATCCTGTTCCTCCGTTATTGTCCAATACGAAAGATCGATCGAATCATATAGAAAAAAGCTATATCCAACCATACAAAAAACAGCGGAGACGTGCTCCGCTGTGATGCAGACGAGGGGAATCAGGGCTTGCGATTGTGCTTGCCGATATAGCAGATCGCAACGGTTCCGGGGCCGGCATGGGCGCCGATGACGGGACCGACGTTTTCAATCAGGACGTTGGCGCCGGGCAGCTTCTGCTCAATCATGGCCTTGGCGCGCTCCGCGTCCTCCGGCGCATCCGCGTTCAGCACCAGGATGGGGCTTTCGGCGGGATCCGGCTCGGCGGCGAGCATCGCATCGACGATGTAGGCGATGGCCTTCTTGCGGCCGCGGATCTTGTCTCCGGCCTGCAGTGTCCCGTCCGAGGCCTCGACGATGATGGGCTTGAGGTCCAGCATGGTTCCGACGGTGGCGGCGACGGCGGAGATGCGCCCGCCGCGCTTGAGGTATTTCAGATCATCCACGGTGAAGTAGGCCGCGGCGCGAAGCTTGTTGTTCTCCAGCCATTCCGCCACCTCTTCGATGGACTTGCCGGAGCGGTACATCTCGTGCCCCTTGAGCACGAGCAGCGACTGCGGACCGGAGATGGACAGCGTGTCCACGACGATGAATTTCCGCTCCGGATACTTTTTCAGCAGCTTTTCCCGGGCGGAATAGACGGCCTGAATCGTGCAGCTCAGCTTGCTGGAGAAGGCGACGAACAGGAGGTCCTTTTCCTGCAGGATCGGCTCGAAATACTCCAGATATGTTTCCTCGTTCAGCGCGGAGGTCACGGGATTCGCACCGGCGCGCATATGATCGTAATAGCTCTTATAGTCCAGGCTCTGGCCCAGATCGTCAAAATATTCCTTGCCGTTGAGCGCATAAGGCATGCTGACAACCGGAATATCGTACTGCTGTTTCAGATGATACGGCAGATCGCTGTCACTGTCTGTCATAAAAACGTAGTTCATTTCCATACGGGCAGGCCTCCTTCAGTCAGGATCAATGATCGCATACAAATGTCATTTTACCCTAAGAGCGCTTAAATTGCAAGCCTCCGGGAAACTTGTACGGACAAAAAAGGAAAAGGCTGGAAACGCAGGATGATCCGGGCGGAAAAAAGCCGGCTGCGCGCATGGCGCAGCCGGCAGGAATGCCCTTTGGTTATTTTCTTTTCAGAATCTCGCTGACGACGATCCCCCGGACCATGTCGTCCCCCGTCCATCCGAAGGGAAGGGCGTGGGATTCCTGGACCACCTGGAGGGAGGAAGTCTCGGCGGCGTTGAGCCCCTGAAGCTCCTCCTCGTGGCAGGGATCGTCTCCCTCGCCGGTGAGCGCGTCCATGCTGCCCTGATAGACATCTGTGCCGCGATCCGTCACGGAGATGGTCGGAACCATCGGGGGCCGTTCCATTCTCGCATCGGGCGCGATCGTTTCCGGCTCCGGCGGCAGGGGAACGGATTCCGGTTCATCCGGCATCGGAACCCTCGGCCGGGGGGCGCTTTTCGAAGCGCCGCGGTTCTTTGCGGCTTTCGAGATCCTGGACAGCGGATAGCCAATCAGGAACCAGATGAGCACGAGTACGAAGAGCGGTGCAAATTCAGGCATCCGTCAGCGCCTCCTTTCCGCAGATCTGCATCCGCATTATTTCTTGCCGGAGCGGGTGACCGTCGCTTCGGTCTGCTGCGGCGCGCTGGCCCGGGCGATGGATTCGCGCATATCGGTATCGGCGATGGTGTTCTTCATCTGATAATAATCCAGCACGCCCATCTTGCCTTCCTTCAGGGCGGTGGCCATGGCGCGCGGCACCTCGGCCTCGGCCTCGACGACCTTGGCGCGCATCTCCTGCACGGAGGCCTTCATTTCCTGCTCGCGGGCAACGGCCATGGCGCGGCGCTCCTCGGCCTTCGCCTGGGCGATGCGGCGGTCCGCTTCCGCCTGGTCCATCTGCAGCTGGGCGCCGACGTTGCGGCCCACGTCCACATCCGCGATATCGATGGACAGGATTTCATAGGCGGTTCCGGCATCCAGGCCCTTGTCCAGCACGGTGCGGCTGATCAGGTCCGGATTCTCCAGCACCTGCTTGTGGGTTTCGGCGCTGCCGACGGTGGTGACGATGCCTTCGCCGACGCGGGCGATGATCGTTTCCTCACCGGCGCCGCCGACCAAGCGCTCGATGTTGGTGCGCACGGTGACCCGGGCCTTGGCGCGCAGCTCGATACCGTCCTTGGCGATGGCGGCGACGACGGGGGTCTCAATGACCTTCGGGGTGACGCTCATCTGTACGGCCTGGAAAACGTCGCGGCCGGCCAGGTCGATGGCGCAGGCTTTTTCAAAGGCCATCTCGATATTGGCCCGCTGGGCGGCGATCAGGGCGTTGATGACCCGGTCCACGTTGCCGCCGGCGAGGTAATGGGTTTCCAGCTGGCTGATGGTCAGATTCAGACCGGCCTTGTTGGCCTTGATCAGCGGATAGACCAGGCGCTGGGGCTGAATCCGGCGGATCCGCATGCCGACCAGGGATCCGATGGATACGTGCACGCCGCTGGCCAGGGACGAAATCCACAGGCCCATGGGCACGAAGTGCAGGAAGATGGCCAGCGCGATGATCGCGATGACGACAATCAGCGGAATCAGAATGGTGGGTTCCATTTTTTAATCCTCCTTGTAAAAGTCAGTTCAGATGCGTCAGGCCCTGGGGGCCACGATCAGGTGATCTCCCTGGATTCCCGTGACGGTGACCTGCGCGCCCTTGTCCAGAAAATCGCCGGTGGTCGAGGCGTTCAGCCGGGTTCCGTCGATTTCGATGAAGCCGGCGGGACGCAGCGGCGTGGCGACGATGCCGTCCCGGTGAATCCAGGGCATTTCGGCCTGCTTCTCTTCGGATGGAACAACGGCCGTGTCCTTCAGAATCAGGGGACTCTTGCTCAGGCGGCCTTTCATCGCGCTCCGATAGGAGATGAAGACGGCGATGCCGATCAGCGCCAGGACGCAGAAGGTCGCAATGAGGGCCCAGGTTGGTCCGTACAGGTTCCCTGTCAGAACGAGGGCGGATACTTCCAGCACCAGCCCGAAGATTCCGGCGACGCCGAAACCGGGCATGAAGGCCTCCAGGATGATCAGACCGCTGCCGACGATGAAGCAGATGGCCATGATGATATTGCCAAATACCGGATCCATGAGGGAATTCCTCCTTTCTTCCCGTGATGACCGAAAATCCTTTCCCGGTGATCAGATGGTACCGCATTTCCGCGGCGGAAAACAGGCTGAAACCGGAAAAATAGCATTGGTTATTTTTCCGGACTTCCATATGCGATGCTCTTGCCTGCCAGTGCCCCAATTATAGCAAAAGCGGCGGGAGATTGCAATCTCCCGCCGCGGGGTGCGCAGTGGATGAGGCTTTTTTACAGCGCGATCTGGTTCTCCACATAGGGCAGCACGGAGATCTCCAGGTTGCCGTTGCGGATGCGGAGCTCATCGATCAGCGCCTTCTCCTCCGCCGGATTCTTCATCCGGATGCGGAAGGACAGGCGGAACATGGAGCCCATGCCGGTGGTCTTGACGCCGACGCTTTCCACGCTCTTGAGGTAATGGGCGAAGGTGTCGTCAAAGACGCGGGCGTAATCCAGCGATTCCGGAATGGTGACGATCAGCAGCTTATCCTGCTGCATGGCGGCGTGGGAGAAAATGTTGACGGAGGAGAGCAGCAGGAACAGCAGCCCCAGAACGACCAGGATCAGCACGCCGTAGGCCACATAGCCCATGCCGAAGGCGACGCCCGCGGCGGCCGTGACCAGGATCGCCGCGATCTCATCCGAGGTGCCCTGGGCGGAACGGAACCGGATCAGCGCGAAAGCGCCGCCGAAGGCAACTCCGGCCCCGATGTTTCCGCTGACGAAGGTGATCACCGTACTGACGACAAAGGGAAGCACCGAAACCACGATGAAGAACCTGCGGTTGGCCCGGATCCGAAGGGAGATCAGCCAGGAAAACAGCACGCCGGACAGCACGGAGGCGACCGCCATGGTCAGAAACTGGCTGGGAGTGACGGACAGTGAATAAATCGAATCAAACATGGTTGTTTATCCTCTCTTTCTCTTCCCTTTATCCGGCCCTTCGGGTGCTGAGCATCTGCTGCCGGAACGCTTCGCCGTACTTGGAGAAGCTGTTTTTATAAATATGCCCTTCATCGAGGATGTGGGTCAGCCACAGCGGCATGGCCTGCTGCACCTTGATCTCCAGAATCGTGTCTCCCGGGGGCCGGAGCGGCAGTCCGTCCATGGAGACATCCAGGGCCAGATCGCTGACCCGGTAGCGGGGATGGAAGTCAACGGTCAGCCGCAGATCGCCGCCCGGCTCAAAATAGGCTTCCCGGTCATAGATGATCAGGCAGGCGGGAACGAGCACGCCGTAATAATCGCGGAAATAGGTGATCTCCCGGTTGATCTGGCCCCCGGCGCAGATATCGCCGCTGCCGGCGAAGAACTTCTCGACCAGGGGGACCGTGGTCTGCACCCGGCGCTTGTACACGATGCCGGCGGTCTTCCGCTTCAGCTCCAGGTATACCGGGGATTCCCGGGTGGCCAGGCCGTAGGAGCGGAGCCGGATTTTCTCCTTGAACGCCGGCTTTTCGACGGAGGTGCGGATCAGGCGGTAGTTGGGCGTGTCGTAATAGAGGGAGGCGATGGAGGTGCGGCCGTACCGGTCCAGCTCCATGTGTCCCTTCAGGCGCTCCAGCAGGAAGGAGGTCTGCTCCGCGGTCAGCAGGTATTTGAGCTCATACCGCTTCATGACGACAATGGGTTCGGCCATGGGGTTCATCCTCCTTCCTACAGATTGATCCGGACAGTGAATTCGCCGTTTTCCACGCGGGCGGAGGCGCGGCCGTTATGCGCCTGAACGATCTCCCGCACATGGGACAGTCCCAGTCCGACGCCCGGCACATCCCCGGCGTTTTCCAGCCGGGTAAAGCGGTCGAAGGCCTGATCGACGCTGCCGTCGGGCAGGTCGGTGTCATTGGATACGATGATCCGGTGGTGGCCCTCATCCGAATCCACCCGCAGGCACACCCGGGTGCGGGCAAATTTGACCGCGTTGTCCATCAGCTCCGTCAGCAGCGTGCCCATGGCCTCGCTGTCGCCGGTGATCCGGACGGGCGCGTCCGCTTCGATCGAGAGGGTGCAGTTCCGCGCCTCGAGCCTGTCCCGGGCGGAATCGCCGATTTCCCGGGCCATGGCGGCCAGATCAAACGTCAGCCGGGCGGCCTGCGGATCGTCGAAGACGCCGGCGGTGCCCAGATCCCGGACCAGCCCGACCATGCGGCGCACCTGCCGGTTGATGGACTGGGTCTGCTCCGATTCACCGTGCTCCCGCTCGATCATCTCCGTGTCGGCGTTGATGACGGTCAGCGGAATTTTGAATTCGCTTTCGGCGTCGGCGATGAACCGCTTCTGCTTCCGGTCCGCCTCCTCCAGCGGAACAAAGAGCTTCCGGCCCAGCAGGGTCAGCGCCAGGAAGCTGATGGCCAGCCCCGCGGCCAGGCCGATGCAGGAGATGGTCAGGATCCGATAGAAGCCCTTGAGCTCCCGGCTCTGGTCGATCACGGTCACGAAGGTCTTTCCGCCGGATTTGTAGATCCGGTAGCGGTATACGGAGCCGGTCCAGCCGGTGTCCGTTTCGCTCAGCAGGGAACGGGCCCATTCCTCCGCTTCCGTTTCGGAAACGGCGGAGATGGCGAAGGCGATTTTTTCCGCGGTGCCGCTCTGGTCAAAAGCGTAGGTGAAATAACGGAGGGACGCGCCCATCTCCGGTGAATCCGGGCCCATCAGGCGGTCGTCCGTCGGGGGTCCGCCCCGGAAGAAGAGCTCCCGCCCTTCCCGTCCCGGATGGCCCTGTGCAAAATGGCCGCGGCCTTCGGAAATGGAGAGGGTCAGGAAATCCGCGTCCTCGGAGACCGCGGTGAAATTGACGGCGTTGATGATGCCCAGCAGCACGGTCAGCACGACGAAAACCGTGATCACCGTGTAGAGCACGAATCGCTTTCTGGCTTTAATCATTTCCGGTCACCATCCTGTATCCTTTCTCCATCTCGTATTCAATCCGCACCGGGCTGCCCAGCAGGCGGAACTTTTCGTTCAGCGCGGCGATCCGGGTTCTGGCGGCCCGGCCGCCGACCCTGTCGCCCCGGTCCAGCTGCTCCAGCAGGCCGATCTCTCCGGCCGTCAGGCGGACGGAGGTGCCGGCGAAGCGGAAGGACTGAACGTCCACCGACAGGGGGCCGACTGCGATCCGGCGCGCCTCCGCGGCCCGCCCGGATACGTCCGCAACCGTCCGCCGCAGATCCTCCGGCAGGAAGGGGAGCGGCAGGAAGGCGCTGGGCAGCGCCGCCTGCAGCAGATGGCTCACGGTGACCCGGTGGCGGGTGATGACCACGGAGGGAATCCGCTTTTCCTCCGCCGCATCAAGCAGCTGCTCCAGGCGGATGCCGGGGAGGGCTTCCTCCGTGATCAGCAGCGCCGTTTCGCTTCGGGCCAGAAGGGCGGAGGCCTGAGGGCCGTCGAAGACGGACTGCACCTCATGGCCGTCCATCTTCAGCAGGCCGGTCAGGCCCTGGAGCAGATCCCTTTCTGAATACGCCAGCAGGATTTTCATGATTGCCGTTTCCCCTTTCGCTCCTGAAAGATCGGTCAGCGCCGGCCGCCGCCTCCGAAGCCGCCATGGCCTCCGCCAAAGCCGCCAGGGCCGCCGAAGCTGCCCTGGCCGTTGGCTTCACCCTGCGGACCGCCGAAACCGCTCTGACCGTCGGTTCCGCCCTGCTGATTGCCGAAATTGCCGTTGCCGCCTCCGAAGCCGCCCCAGCCGCCTCTGCCGAAGCCGCCGCCCATCATCTGGTTCGGAAGACTTCCGCTGGTGTAGGTCTGGCCGCCTACGGTGACGGTGCCGCCGTTGATGACGCCGGTGCCGTCGTAGTCGAAGCTGGCGTTGCCGTTCATGGTCACGGTGCCGCCGTTGATGACGATATTGCCGTTGGAGTCGATGCCGTCGGTGTCGCCGGCGCCGGTGGAGACGCTGATCTCCCCGCCGTTGATTTCAATCAGCACAGAGTAGGCGGAGGATTTGCTGCCGGCGTTGATGCCGTCGTCGGAGGCAGAGAGGGTGATGGCGCCGCCGTTGATCTGGATATAGGTGGCTTCGAGACCCTCCGCCGCGGTCACCTGGATGGTTCCGCCGTCGATCTGCAGCACGGAGGTGGCATGGATGCCGTCGTCCCCGGCCTGAATGGTGAGGGTGCCGTCCGCGATGTAGATATAGCCGAGGGAATCGTCGTCGTCGTTCTCCGCGTGGAGGCCGTCAGTTCCGGCAGTCAGATTCAGCGTGCCGCCGGCGACGCGGATGGAGTCGTTGGCTTCGATGGCCTTGGACTGGGCATTGATGGTCCATGTGCCGCCGGTGATCTTCAGGTCGTCCTTGCAGACCACGCCGTTGTCCGTGGAGGAGACGGTGACCTCAGCGGTGCCGCTGAGCACCAGATCCTGTTTGGAGAAGATGACGCCGTCGGTATTGGTGGAGCCGTCGGCCCGGAAGGTTCCGGTCACGGCGAGGGAGCTGGCCGCGGAGACGGTCACGAAGACCTTGTCCGCTTCGGTCACGTAGATGCAGGGGAAATCCGTGTTGGTGATGCTGACGCCGTCGAGCACCAGCTGCACCTTGTCGTCCGATCCGGCTTCCACGTATACGGTGACGCCGGAGGCGGTGCCGGTCAGGACGTAGACGCCGGCGGAGGTGATGTGGATATCCTCGCCGTCGGCGACGGTATACGTGACGGCGTCGCTCAGGTCCGCCTCCTGGTT
The DNA here is from genome assembly GCA_946629635.1 of uncultured Clostridia bacterium. Taxonomy (GTDB): domain Bacteria; phylum Bacillota; class Clostridia; order Christensenellales; family Aristaeellaceae; genus Aristaeella. The sequence goes on along the minus strand of CAMOYA010000033.1, from coordinate 10,114 downwards.
CATGTCGCGGGAGGTGAACTGGTCGGTGATCTGGAAGACGGGGGCGGAAGCTTCCGCGCCGGCTCCGGGAAGGATGAAAGCGATGGCCAGCAGCATGGCGGCCAGCAGAGTTCCGATTCTTTTCAAAGTGCGTTTCATGGGTTGCACCGTCCTTTCCTTGTGGGATGATGCCATTATACGGGCCAAACTTAAACGAACCTAAAACAAAAAACCGGAGCTGCATTTTTCTGCAGCCCCGGCATGAAAGGGAAGGTTATCCTTCGATCAGGATCTGTTTCTTTTCCGGAACCTTGGCTTCCTTCTTCGGGATGCACAGGCTCAGGACGCCGTTTTCGTACTTCGCCCGGATGTCCTCCTCCGTCACGTTGCCGCCGACGTAGAAGCTCCGGGACATGGTGCCGGCATAGCGCTCCTGGCGCAGGATCTTGCCGTTCTTCTCATCCTTGTTCTCCAGGCTCTTTTCCGCCGAGATCGTCAGATAGCCGTTCTCCAGGTTCAGCTGGATCTCTTCCTTCTTAAAGCCGGGCAGATCCACATCCAGTTCGTACCCTTCATCGGTTTCCTTGACGTCGGTCTTCATCATCCGCTGGGCGTTCTTGCCGTAGAGCATCTGCTCCGGACGGCCGAATCCCCGGAAGAAGTCGCGGTCAAAGTCATTGAACATATCCATCAGATTTTCTCCGAAAACAGCAGGCAGGAAAGTACTCATATCTAAAACCTCCATTCAGCTCCCGCGGGGCTTTCGCGCTCCGCGTGGTATCATTTGATCTCTGTGGTCTCTGGCCACCCCGCTCTCTCTCAAGCGCTGATTATATTATAGTCAAAAGTCAAAGATAGTCAAAGTACGGAAAGATCAAAGAAGGTCAAACCCGATCGAAAGCCTGCGGAAAGGAACATCATTCTTGAAAAATCTGAAATATACTCAATATTTCTGCAAAATGCTCATTTATTTGGAAAATGGGGATATGCAAAAATTTTGTCCATAAAAATATCCGCATCGGGCTATGGTCATGGCCGGAAGGATGTGATAAACTGGCCCTGCAATCAGGACAGGGAGGATATGAAGATGCACGCATCGGAGAGAGTGAAGGAACTGAAGGTGGCCTACATCGGCGGCGGTTCCCGCGGCTGGGCCTGGGGCTTTATGAAGGACCTGGCGATGGACGGGGACATGTGCGGAACGATCCGGCTGTATGATATCGACCGGGCCGCGGCGGAGCGGAACAAGGTGATCGGCGACAGGATCAGCGCGCATCCGGACGCGGTGTCCCGCTGGGAATATGAAGTCAGCGGAAGCCTGAAGGAAGCGCTGACGGGGGCGGACTTCGTCGTGATTTCCATCCTGCCCGCGACCTTTGAGGAAATGAAGAGCGATGTGCACCTGCCGGAGCGGGTGGGCGTCTATCAGCCGGTGGGCGACACGGTCGGCGCCGGCGGATTCATGCGCGCGATGCGCACGATCCCCATGTATGTGGAAATCGCCGAGGCGATCCGGGATTACGCGCCGGACGCGTGGGTCATCAACTACACCAACCCCATGTCCCTCTGCGTGCGGACGCTGTATCATGTCTTCCCGGAGATCAAGGCCTTCGGCTGCTGCCATGAGGTGTTCGGGACCCAGAAGCTGCTCTGCTCCATGCTGGAGACGGAGGAGGGAATCCCGGGCGTCGTCCGGCAGGATCTGTACACCACCGTGACGGGCATCAACCATTTCACCTGGCTGACGCGGGCCAGCTGGAAGGGCAGGGATCTCTTCCCGCTGTACGCGAAGTTTGCGGAGAAGTATGCGGAAACCGGATATGACGAGGGCGGCGACAACAACTGGATGAACAGCCACTTCAGCTGCGCCCAGCGCGTGAAGCTGGATCTGTTCCGGAAGTACGGCTACATCGCCGCGGCCGGCGACCGGCACCTGGCGGAGTTCGTGGCGCCGTGGTACACCCGGGATCCGGAAACGGTCCGCGAATGGAAGTTCTCCCTGACGCCGGTGTCCTGGCGGATCGAGGATCTGCAGCATCGGCTGCAGCGCTCCGAGGACCTGGCCAGCGGAAAGGAAGCGCTGAAGCTGGAGGCCTCCGGCGAGGAAGGCCATCTGCTGCTCAAGGCGGTGCTCGGCCTGGGCGACCTGGTGTCCAACGTGAACGTGCCGAACCGGGGCCAGATTCCGAACCTGCCGCTCGGCGCCGTGGTGGAGACCAACGCGCTCTTCGGCATGAACCGGATCGAGCCCGTATACGCGGGCAGCGTGCCGGCGCCGATCCTGCCGCTGATTGCCCGGCATGTATACAATCAGGAGAACACCCTGACCGCCGCGCTGCACTGCGACCGGAAGCTCGGGTTCACGACCTTCATGAATGACCCGCAGATGGCGGGCGTCACCCCGGCGGACGGGAAGAAGCTCTTTGACGATATGCTGGAGAATCAGCGGGCTTATCTGCCGAAGAAGTGGTTTGAATAAAAAAAGGAAGCCTCCGGACGAAAACGCCGTCCGGAGGCTCCTTTATTGCCGGGATGAAAACAGGCGGGAAGCGGATGGGATGTCCGCTCCTTTTTTACTGCTTGTTTTCGGCAATCTTCTTGTTGATCGCTTCAATCACGCCGTCGGGATTGATTCCGTGCACCGCGCAGGCATCCGCCAGGGATTCGGCCCGGGAAGCCGGGCAGCCCAGGCAGTGCATGCCGATGGAAAGCAGAATTTCGATTGCTTCGGGATACTGCGTAACGATCTCACCCACCAGCGTTTCGCCGGATACATATGCTTCAGCCATTGAAAAAACCTCCCTTTCGATGGAATGAGGTCATGATACAACAACCGTTGGCAAAAAACAAGGGCCATTCTCATTTTCGCCGGAAGCGGATTGTGTATTTCCCGGGTGTGGGTTATACTGAAGGACAGGGGAAAAACGGATGCGCCGCAGCGGTGCGGCGGCATGCGATGACGGATCATGCGGATGAATCATATGGGGAAAGGAAAAAGAAAAGATGACGGAGAAGCAGTTGCGGGATCTGATGGGCGGAATGACCCTGGAGGAGAAGGTGGGCCAGCTGGTTCAGTGCGGCGCCGGCCAGTTTATTCAGAATTCGATGGAGATCACCGGGCCGGAAGGGGAGATGCTGCCGGCGGAGGAGCTGAACCGGGTGATGGGCAGCGTGCTGACCTTCGAGGACGCGTCCCAGGCCAAAGCGCTGCAGGACAAGCATCTGGCGGCGGACCGGAACAAAATCCCGCTGCTTTTGATGCTGGACGTGATCCACGGGCTGCGGACCACCTATCCGATTCCGCTGGCCATGGGCTGCTCCTTTGACGATGACCTGATGACGGAATGCGCGGACATGGCGCGGCGGGAATCCGCCGCCTGCGGCGTGCACGTGACCTTCAATCCCATGGTGGACACCGCGCGGGATCCGCGCTGGGGCCGGATCCTGGAGACGAACTCCGAGGAGCCCCTCGTGAACGCCCGGATGGGCGCGGCGCTGGTCCGGGCGACCCAGGGGAATGACCTGAGCGATCCGGAAAACGTTGCCTGCTGCGTCAAGCACTTTGCGGGCTACGGCGCGCCGGAGGCCGGACGGGATTACAACACCGTGGACATGTCCGAAAGGCAGCTGCGCGAAACCTATCTGCCGGCGTACAAGGCGTGCCTGGACGCGGGCGCGCGGCTGATCATGCCCTCCTTCAACGCGCTCAACGGCATTCCCTCCGTGGCCAACAAGTGGCTGATGAACCGGGTGCTCCGGGACGAATGGGGTTTCCGGGGCGTTGTGATCAGCGATTTCAACGCCGTCGGCGAGCTGGTGGCCCACGGCATGGCGGAAAACCTGAAGGAGGCGGCGCGCCTGGCGATGGAGGCTGGGTGCGATATCGACATGATGCAGAATGCCTATTATCTGCATCTGAAGGATCTGATTGCGGAAGGCGCCGTGTCCGAAGAGATGCTCGATGCGGCCGTGCTGCGGGTGCTGCGGCTCAAAAACGAGCTGGGCCTGTTCGAAAACCCGTATCACGGCGCGGATGAGGAAAAGGAAAAGGCGGTCTACCTCTGCCCGGCGCACCGGGAAATCGCCCGGCGGGCGGCGGAGGAGAGCGCCGTGCTGCTGAAAAATGAGGGGATCCTGCCGCTGAGCAGGACGCTGAAGAAGATCGCGCTGATCGGCCCCTTCGCGCGGGAGCGGCACCTGGTCGGCTTCTGGAGCCGGCCCGGCGCGTGGAAGGACGCGGTGACGATTCCGGAGGGGATCGGGGCGATCCTGCCGGACTGCGAGCTGGTGATGGAGGACGGCTGCGGCGCCGAGATCGGCGATGCGGACGGCTCCGGGATTGAGCGCGCGGTGGCCGCGGCCCGGGAGGCGGAGGCGGTGATCCTCGCCCTGGGCGAGCCGGAGGGCGACAGCGGCGAAGGCCGCAGCCGGGCGGAGCTGACCCTGCCCGGCCTGCAGACGGAGCTGGCCCGCCGCGTGATCGCGGCCAATCCGCGGACGGCGGTGGTGCTGTTCAACGGGCGGCCGCTGGTGCTGACGGAGCTGGAAAAGGTCGCCCCGGCGATCCTGGAGATGTGGTATCCGGGCACGGAGGCGGGCAGCGCGTGCGCGCGGCTGCTCTTCGGCCTGGCGAACCCCTGCGGAAAGCTTTCCGCCGGTATGCCGCGGTCCGTCGGCCAGTGCCCGCTGCCCTACAACCGGATGAACACGGGCCGGCCGAAGCCCGGCCCGGACGGCGTGCCCGTTCCGTTCTCCTCCTGCTATCTGGACATGGGAAATCTGCCGCTGTATTCCTTCGGCCACGGGCTGAGCTATACGACTTTTGAATATGAAGATCTGAAGCTTTCCGGCGATACCATGCAGGCGGGCGGGAGCCTGCAGGCGGTCGTGACGGTGAAGAACACCGGAGAGAAGGCGGGCAAGGAGGTCGTTCAGCTGTACATGCGGGATCCGGTGGCCTCCGTGGTCCGGCCGGTGCAGCAGCTGATCGATTACAGAAAGATTTCCCTCGCGCCCGGGGAGACGGCGCAGGTGGCCTTCACGGTGACGGAGGCGCAGCTGCGCTTCTGGAACTTTGACTGCGAATGCGTCTCGGAGCCCGGAATGTTTGAGCTGTCCACCGGGTATGCGGACCATCTGAAGCTCACCAGGAGCTTCCGGCTGATTTAAGGCCGGTAGCCCTCAAAGATCACCGCGTCGTTTTCCTGCATCCTTTCGCGGTGCAGGTCCGCCTCCCGGGCGGTCCAGCATACCTTCATGGCGCCGAGGCCCTCGCACAGGCGGGCGGAGGGCGTCTTGGGGCCGATGCCGTAGGCGATGAAGTGCGGCCGGGCGGCAAAATTGAACATCACCCGGCTCAGGGCGAAGGATACGGGGCCGCTCATGGCGCCGGTGTATCCCTTGGCCGCCATGGCCAGCTGGCCGCGCAGGCGCTTCGGGTCGTTCTGCCGGAAATAGCGGACGATGCGCGGGTCGAAGCTTTCCACGCAGGCATCTCCGGCATATTCGGCCAGCATCTTCCGGGTCGCCTCGCACAGGGCGGGGGCGTTCGGCCCGGTCTTGAGCTCCACGATCAGCGGCGTCTTCCCGCTGAAGATCTCCAGCACCTCGCTGAAGAGGGGAATCCGCTCCTCCGTCCCGAAGAGGCGGAGGCTTTCCACCTCTTCCAGCGTCATGTCGCAGATGCGGCCGTCGACGCCGCATCCGCGCTTCAGGTCGTCGTCATGAAAGACGACCACGTGCCCGTCCTTCGTCATCTGCACATCCAGCTCCGCGCCGTACCCTTCTTCCACCGCCAGCCGGAAGGCCGGCAGGGAGTTTTCCGGAACGGTCTGGTCCATCGTGTGCAGCCCGCGGTGGGCAAAGGCGCGGTGCTGAAACGGCGCGCGCATCGCGGATGTGAAGCGCCCGGGAAAAATCATGTAAAGCCATGCGGCCATCAGCAGAATCAGAACGGAAAACAGCCAGATCATACTTATCTCCTCCATGGATGATCGGATATTGAGATTATACGCGAAATGCGTTAAAATGGCAAAAAAAGCGGAACGTTCATCTCCGGATATGAGTGGAACGGGAAGGAGCCGGATTCATGAAGCTGAATTACAGGAGAACCATCTTCGTCGGTTTTGCCTTTTTCCTGATCTGTACCTTCTGGCAGGCATACGATACGATCATTCCGAAAATCCTGACGGACAAGTTCGGCATGAACCAGGCGTATTCGGGCATCATCATGGCGCTGGACAATATCCTGGCGCTGTTCATGCTGCCGCTCTTCGGCGCCATTTCGGACAGATGCCGCAGCCGGCTGGGGCGGCGCACCCCCTTCATCCTGATCGGAACGATCGCGGCCAGCGTGCTGCTGATCGCGCTGTCCTTTGCCGACGGGATGCAGCTGAGAAACATCTCCGCCGTTTCGGCCGTGGATGATCCCCAGGCGCTCTCCGTGCTGTATGACGCGGAGAAGGACGTTCCGCTTCAGACGCCGGAGAATGAAACCTTCATCCTGGGAGATCTGATGACCCGGGACGAGTTCACCGCGATCCGCAGCGAAACCGTGAACGCGGAGACCGGGAAAAAGACGGCCAGCGAAGCGTATGTCCGCTATGTGGTGCCCGCCCGGCAGCACTATGCCCAGCAGGCGACGGCGGCCAATCCCCGCGCGCTGATCCTCTTTATCGTGATCCTGCTGCTGCTCCTGATCGCCATGGCGGTGTTCCGTTCCCCGGCGGTCGCGCTGATGCCGGATGTGACGGTCAAGCCCCTGCGCAGCAAGGGGAACGCGGTGATCAATCTGATGGGCACCGCCGGCGGAATCCTGGTGCTGGGGCTGGGCATCGTCTTTGCCACCGGCGCCGCGCGGAACGCGCTGATGAGCTATACGGTGTTCTTCATCGTGATCGCCGGGATCATGCTCCTCTCCCTGGCGGTGTTCCGCCTGAAGGTGGACGAGCCGCGCTTTGTCCGGGAGATGGAGGAAGAGGAAAGAAAGCACGGCCTGCGGGAGGAAAAGGAGGACGACGGATCCGGCTCCCGGCATCTGTCGGCCGCGGAGCGCCGGAGCCTGCTTTTGATCCTCGGCTCCGTGGTGTTCTGGTTCATGGGCTACAATGCCGTGACCTCCAAGTATTCCGTCTATGCCGGCAAGGTGCTCTCCCGGGATTACAACACCACCCTGATGATCGCCAATGTGGCCGCGATCATCTCCTACCTGCCGGTGGGCCATCTGGCCAGCCGGATCGGCCGGAAAAAGACGATCCTGATCGGCATCGCCTGCCTGGCATGCGCCTTTGCCGCGGCGGCATTCCTGCGCGAGGGCAGCTCCGCCATGCTGATGAACGCGATGTTCGCGCTGGCCGGCATCGGCTGGGCCACGATCAATGTCAACAGCTTCCCGATGGTCGTGGAGCTGTCCCGGGGCAGCGATGTCGGCCGCTATACCGGCTTCTACTATACGGCGAGCATGGCGGCGCAGACGGTGACGCCGTATCTCTCCGGCCTGCTCATGGACCGGGCCGGGATGACGACGCTCTTCCCGTATGCGGCCGTCTTCGTCTGCCTGTCCGCCGTGACGATGCTCTTCGTCCGGCACGGGGACAGCCGGCCGGTGCAGCCGGACAGCGTTCTGGAAAGACTCGACGGATAAGGAGAAAAAGCCATGATTTACAGATATGCTTTCGGGCAGCCCTATGATACGGACGCGGTGGTGCTGGATGTGCCCCCGTCGGAGGGCGCGGTGCCGCATCTGGATGTCGCCGTGGGCGAAAAGGGGCAGGACGCCGTCCGCTTCTCCTTTTCCATGGATCCGGAGGACATCCTCTTCGGCCTGGGGGAGACCGTCCGCGGCCAGAACAAGCGGGGCCACCGCTACGTTTCCTGGGCCAGCGATATCCCCAACCATACGGAGAACCTGCAGAGCCTCTACGCGGCGCACAACCTGCTGCTCGTCTTCGGGAAAAACCGGCTCTTCGGCCTGTATCTGGACGATCCGGGCCGGGTGACCTGGGACCTGGGATGGACCCGGCGGGACCGGGCGGAGATCGTCTCGGAGAACGGGGATCTGAACCTGTACATCCTGGAGGGGGACTCCCTGAAGGCGATCGCCCGGGAGTTCCGGCAGCTGACCGGGCGGAGCTATATCCCGCCCCGCTGGGCCTTCGGGTATATCCAGAGCCGCTGGGGATACGCGGGGGAGGCGGAGGCCCGGGAGGTGATCCGGGAGCACCGGAAGCGGCATATTCCGCTGGACGGGCTGTGCCTGGACATCGACTATATGGACGATTTCAAGAACTTCACCTGGCGGGAGAAGGCCTTCCCGAACCTGCAGGGCTTCCTGGAGGACGCGAGGAAGGATCATGTCCACCTGATCCCCATCATCGATGCCGGCATCCGGCAGGAGGAAGGCTACGCGGCCTACGATTCCGGCAAGGCGCGGCAGGCCTTCTGCACCCGGGAGGGGGGAGAGGACTTCCTGGCTGCGGTCTGGCCGGGCATGTGCTGCTTCCCGGATTTCATGAACAGGGATGCCCGGCAGTGGTTCGGCGAGCAGTACCGGCCGCTGCTGGAGGCGGGCTTTGAGGGCTTCTGGAACGACATGAACGAGCCGGCGCTGTTCTATACGGAGCAGAGCCTGGACCGCGCCTTTGCCACCGCCCGGGAACAGATGAAGCATCCGGAGGATTACGAGGGCATGTGGTTCCTGAACGCGGCCTTCAACGGCATGGCGAACAATCCGGAGGACTACCGCTCCTTCTGGCACCGGATGGATGACGGGCGGCGCGTGCGCCACGACCGGGTGCACAACCTGTACGGCGCCTTCATGACGCGGGCGACGGCGGAGGGCTTCCGCGCCTTTGATCCGGACCGGCGCTTCCTTTTGTTCTCCCGCTCCTCCTTCATCGGCGCCCACCGCAACGGCGGCGTATGGATGGGGGACAACCATTCCTGGTGGAGCCATCTGAAGCTGGCGTTCCATATGCTGCCGAACCTGAACCTGTGCGGTTTCCTGTTCTGCGGCTGCGATCTGGGCGGCTTCGGCTGCGACACGACGGAGGACCTGCTGGAGCGCTTCCTGCAGCTGGGGGTGTTCCTGCCCCTGATGCGGAACCATTCCGCCCTGCACACGCGGGAGCAGGAGATCTACCGCTTCTCCATCTGGGAAACGATGCGGGATACGCTGACCGTGCGCTATGCACTGATTCCGTATCTGTACAGCGAGTTCGTGAAGGCGGCGGAGGAGGACGGGATGCTGTTCCGCCCGCTGGCCTTTGACTATCCGGAGGATGCGCGCGCGGTGCACACGGAGGACCAGCTGATGCTGGGCGGGGAGTGCATGATCGCGCCGGTGTTTGACCAGAACGCGGCGGGCCGCTATGTGTACCTGCCGGAGGACATGCTGCTGCTCCGCTTCCGCTCCGCGGAGGACTATGACGAGATTCCGCTGGAGCAGGGCGACCATTATGTGGAGCTGCAGCTGGGCGAGTTCCCGCTGTTTGTGAAGCGGCACGCGTTCATCCCGCTCAGCCCGGGCGCGGAGTATACGGACGCGCTGGACGATGCCGCCTTCCGCACCCCGGGGTGGGACGCGGAAGGGGCGAAGTATGAGCTGCTCCGGGAAGACCGGGAGATGCTCGGCATTGAATGGAAAAAGGAGTGACGGTTCCATGCAGATACAGACGGACAGGACGGGGGAAACGCTGACCGTCCGGATGACCGGAAGGCTGGACGCGGATTCTGCGCCGGACCTGGAGCAGGTGCTTAAGACATCCATGGCCGGGGTGGATCGGCTGATCATCGATATGACGGAGGCACCCTATATCTCCTCCGCCGGCCTGCGGGCATTGCTCCTGGGCAAAAAAAATCTCCCCGCAGACGGCATCATGGTCATCCGCGGGGCGAATCAGATCGTGATGGAAGTGCTGGAAATGACGGGGATCAACGAGCTCATGACGTTCGAGCCTTAACGGGCGCCTGATCGGCAGCGTTTCATACGGGAAAAGGGGAAGCGGTCACATTCTGTCCCTGACCATGGTCAGGGCGATCCGCTTCTTTTTTTCGTCCACGCTGACCACCCAGACCTTCACGACGTCGCCGACCTTGACGACATCGCCGGGGTTGCGGACGAAGTGGTCCGCCATGC